>JBGVDR010000091.1:0-34303 GCA_045119455.1 Faecousia sp. | reverse complement strand
CGCGAGGGCCTTTAGGCCCGTGGCGATCTCCTCTAAAGGGAACTGATATGTTTTATTGTCAGGAGATTGCCACGCCAGCTTACGCTGGCTCGCAATGACGTGCTATTTTTTACACCGCTAAACAATCATTTACCGCACAGGGTGGATATGGATCTACAAAAATTTGATACTAAAATCAGCCACCGACCTTATGGTCGGTGGCTTTTCGTATCGCATCAAGAAAGCATATGTTATTTTCTTGATTTGTAATTTGCAATTCCTATAATGCCCAAAACAACATATGCAACAGCTAGAATGAGCGTAATAATCCATTTTGTCATATTTCCGCCGTTAAGTGCGCTAATGATAAATGCTGCTGTTGCCAGCAGTCCGATGACCAATTGGAATATCGATACGATGAGACTTCCTTTACTGTTCATACGTTGCCTCCGTTGCTGGAAAAATACTGGTTGAATTATACTCACATACCATATAGAAGTCAAGTAGGGTGGAGCGCCCCTACAAGTTGCAATTCCGGGGAATTTGTGATATAATATTCGCAAATGCGAGGTGCTTTTTATGACAAAAATCTTATTCGTTTGCCATGGGAATATCTGCCGCAGTCCCATGGGGGAGTTTGTGATGAAGGATATGGTGACGAAGGCCGGGCTTTCCCACCGCTTTGAGATTGCCTCTGCGGCGGTGAGCCAGGAGGCGCTTGGGTGTCGGGTGTATGGACCTGCCCGTCGGGAGTTGGCGAAACACGACATTTCCTGCGAGGGCAAAACTGCCCGGCAGGTGACCCGGGCGGACTTCGATTACTACGACCGCATCTATTACATGGACCAAAGCAATGCCCGGTATCTGGCACGGATGCTGCCGGCAGACCCGGATAAAATTCGTCCCCTCCTGTCCCGGGACGTGGCGGACCCTTGGTACACCGGGGATTTTGCCCAGACTTGGGAGGATATTTTGGAGGGATGCCAGGCTATTATGGAGGAGTTTACATGCTGAATCGGGAACTATTAGAGAGCCAACTGGCGGAGCTTCCGCTCTATGTCTATCAATTTATCGACCCTAAGGGCTTGGAATTTTCCGACCGGATTCGCTGGATTTGTGAGCATGAGTGCCCCATGTACGGCAAAAGCTGGGCCTGCCCTCCCGGTGTGGGCAGCGTACCGGAATGTAAGCAGAAATGCCTGAACTATCACAACTGTCTGATGATTTCCACCATCACCGAGGTCAACGACATTTCAAACCTGCAGGAAACCTTGGATACCCGCCCGGCTCACGAAAAGCTCACCAACCAGGTGCGGGATTTGATGCGGGAGCAGGGGATTCAGCCCTACATCCTCTCCACCGAGGCCTGCGCTGTCTGCGACCGGTGTGCCATTTTGGACGGTTTGCCCTGCCGGCTCCCGGGGCGGATGCACCCGTGTGTGGAGAGCCACGGCATCAACCTGCTGGCGGTGTTGGATGACCAGGGGCTGGCCTTCCAGTACGGCGAAAATGTGGTCACCTGGTTCTCTCTTCTGTTCTATAATGACTAAAAATCACCCCAAAGGTCGGATTTCCAGACCTTTGGGGTGACGTTTTTATAACATTTCAACCAACCGGGTAAGGTGTCCGAGTCCACAGGTGGGGAGGGCAGCAATCAGCGCCTCCGAGGTGTGCTCCGGACAAGAAGCAGCCAGCCGCTGGGCCACCGGAGCCCCTGCCAGATGGCAAATCAGCCCGAAAATTGCTTGAGCCCGCAGGCTCTCAATGCCCAGCTCCTCCGCACGGGTCAGATAGTCGCTAATCTGGCGCTCCAGCAGCGCATCCTGCACACTGCGTCCGGTTTCTGAGTCCAAAATGGCGGACAGACAATTCTGCGTGTCTTCATCGGGGCGGAAGTGGGTCCAATCCCTGTCCAAATGCTTCCCGACTCCGGCGGTATCCAGAGCTTGAAAGGCGTCCGGGTTGGTGTGCTGAATGCTCTTCAGCAAATCTCGGGCCCGATTGCCCTGCCATTGCCCGATACCCAGACTGCCGACGGCGCTGACAGCATCATAGCGTCCGCCTTCGGCCGCCACAACTGCCTGGCGAAGCTCTGCCGCCGGGTCATAGGGAATGGCGCTGGCGCCGGTTTGAGCATAATTGGGGGAGCAGACCGCCACAATATAGGGGTTGCTGACGCTGTAAGAATGGGGCGCCACCATGCCGCCGTTGGTGTATTCGGAAACGGAGCTGATGTTGCCCTCCAGGGTATGTATCATGCCGTCGTAAAAGCCGGTGACCAGACCCACGTGGTTGGTGGAATTTTCGTTGCGCCCGGAGCGGAAGTAAATCAGATCGCCGGGCTGGGGGGCATATTCGCCGGCGGCCAGTTGGGCTTGGGAGTAGCTGCGCTTTTTGTTGCGGAACCAGCGTAGACCGTCGGGGGTGTAGGCATGCTTGGGGATTACGCTCTCGGGAACGCCGGCCACATGGGCGCACCAGGATACAAACATGGCGCACCACATATCCTGCATGCCGTACCAGTAACCAAATTCCGTATAATTCACGCCGCCGTAGACCTCGCCGGACAGGCAGGCCCAGTTGCCGCCCTCCTGGTAGCCGGACTGGCTCAGGGCGATGTTGACGATGTCTACCCGCTGGTCGCCGGTGAGCTCCACCTGGCGCAGGGCTTCGTAATATTTTCCGCTCATGTATTGGGCGGAGCCTTCGTAATGCAGGGCGCTGGCGCTGCCGGGGAGCACCGTGGCGGTCAGAAGCGCTGCGGTCAGCACCCCCGAAAGGGCGCGCAGGAATTTGTGGGCCATAAAAAAGCCCTCCTATATCTATAATATTTCCATTATATCGGATTTTCTGCCCGGAATCAACCCATTGTGAGAATTTTGCCGCCGGGCGCATATTTTTCCTCAACCTGCAAACACTACCTGCGGACACAGAAAAACAGGAGGTCGTATCAAGATGTTTCGAAAACGTATCCTTTGTCTGAGCTTGGCGCTGAGCAGTGTGCTGGCGCTGGGTGCTACTGCCTGGGCGGCGGAGGTGGACTGCGACACAGTGTATTGCTTCCGTGCCGAGGATTTTTCTCCCGATGCACAGCTCCGGGGCGTATGCATCACCGGACTGCCGGAGCCTTCCGCCGGCACGGTGCTGTTGGGGGCCCGGGTAATCCGAGCCGGGGATATTCTGTCCGCAGATCAGCTTCAGCAGTTAACCTTTCAGCCTCTGCTGACGGAAACGGACCTGCAGGCTCAGGTCACCTACCTGCCAATTTACGATGACCGGGTGGAGCAGGCGGCCCAGATGACGATTTCCATCAAGGGAAAGGTGGACAAGGCGCCGGTGGCGGAGGATTCTGCCATTGAGACCTATAAAAATCTCCCCAATGAGGGAAAATTGAAGGTCAACGATCCGGAGGGCGGCAAGCTGACCTTTACAATCACCCGCCAGCCCAAGCGGGGCACGGTAACCATCCGGGAGGACGGCACCTACCTCTACACCCCCAAGAAGAATAAGGTGGGCACCGATTCCTTCACCTACACCGCCACGGATGCCGCCGGCAAGGTATCCCGGCAGGCTACGGTTACGGTTGAGATTCTCAAACCCTCTGCCGCCGGCACCTATGCCGATACCCAGGGCTATGACTGCCGCTTTGAGGCAGAATGGCTGCGTAACACCGGACTGTTCGTGGGCGAGCAGCTGGATGGGCAGCTGTGCTTCCAGCCGGAGAAGACTGTCAGCCGGGGGGAGTTTATGACCATGTTGGTACGGGCGCTGGACATCCCCGTGGATGAGAAGGCAGAGTACACCGGCTTCGCCGATTCCTGCCCCGGCTGGCTGAAGCCCTACCTGGCGGCAGCGCTGCGGACGGGTATCAGCGCCGGCTGGCCCTATGGTGAGAAGTTTGGCGCCGGGGAGCAGGTGAATGGGGCAGAGGCGGCACTGCTGCTGCAAAATGCCCTGGATTTGACGGTGGATGTGGATCTGGTCACCGGTGAGGATGAGGACGGCGAATTGCCCGCTTGGGCGCAAAACGCCATTACCACCGCGAATGCCAACGGCTTTGCCCTGGATGAGAGTCCCATGACCCGGGCTCAAGCTGCCAAGCTGTTGTACCAGGTTGCGAAGTCCCAAAGCTGATTTTGAGCCGCTGCCCTGGGCAGCGGCTTTTACCTATTGACAAACTGGGCAATTGATGCTATATTACCCAGGAAACAACTAGGTAAACCCATTGGAGGTAGAATATGCACGTTTATGCAGATAATGCTGCCACCACCCAAATGAGCCAGGTGGCGATTGGAGCTATGCTCCCTTATTTTGATAAAATTTACGGCAACCCTTCCAGCCTGCACTCTGTGGGTCAGGAAGCCAAGGAGGCGCTGGAGAATGCCCGTGCCCGGGTGGCGAAGATTCTGGGCTGTGAGCCCCGGGAGATTTACTTCACCTCCGGCGGTAGCGAGGCCGACAATCAGGCGATTATCTCCGCCGCCCGCAACGGCGCCCGGAAGAATAAAAAGCACATTATTTCTACGGCCTTCGAGCATCATGCCGTGCTCCATACCTTGAACAAATTGGAGAAGGAGGGCTTTGAAATCACCCTCCTGGACGTGAAGCAGGGGCATAACATTACCGCCCAGCAGGTGAAGGACGCCATCCGCCCGGATACCTGCCTGGTCACCACCATGTATGCCAACAACGAGATTGGCTCCGTCCTGCCCATCGCTGAAATCGGCGCGGTGTGCAAAGAGGCCGGCGTGGTCTTCCACACCGATGCGGTCCAGGCTGTGGGTCATATCGCCATCGACGTGAAGGCACAGAACATTGATATGCTCAGTTTGTCCGGTCACAAGTTCCATGGTCCCAAGGGCGTGGGCGCTCTGTACTGCCGCCGTGGCATTGCCCTGACCAACGTAATCGAGGGCGGCGCCCAGGAGCGGGGCAAGCGTGCCGGCACCGAGAATCTGCCCGCCATTATGGGCATGGTTGCGGCGCTGGAGGATGCCATTGCCAATCTGGAGGCCAATACCGCCAAGGTTACCGCAATGCGTGACAAGCTGATTGCTGGCCTTTCTCAGATTCCCCACAGCGCCCTGAACGGCGATGCGGGGAACCGGCTGCCCGGCAATGTCAGCTTCTGCTTCGAGGGCATCGAGGGCGAGAGCCTGCTGCTCCTGCTGGATGCCAAGGGGGTCTGCGCCTCCTCCGGCTCTGCCTGCACCAGCGGCAGCCTGGACCCCAGCCATGTGCTGCTGGCCATTGGCCGGGTTCACGATGTGGCGCACGGTTCCCTGCGCCTGTCCGTTTGCGAGTACAATACCGACGAAGAAATCGACCACATCCTCACCGTGGTGCCCCAGGTGGTGTCCTACCTGCGGAGCATCTCCCCGGTGTGGCGGGATCTGCAGACCGGTAAGAGAGAATATATATTGTAAGGAGAAAACGTTATGGCACTGTATAGTGAAAAAGTTATGGATCACTTCATGAACCCCCGGAACGTGGGCGTCATCGAGGACGCCAGCGGCGTGGGTGAGGTCGGCAACGCAAAGTGCGGCGACATCATGAAGATTTATCTGAAAATTGAAAACGATATCATTGAGGATGTTAAGTTCGAAACCTTCGGTTGCGGCTCGGCCATTGCCTCTTCCTCCATGGCCACCGAGATGATTAAGGGCAAGTCCGTGGCGGATGCCATGGCGCTGACCAATAAGGCCGTTGCTGAGGCCCTGGATGGTCTGCCTGCCCATAAGCTCCACTGCTCCGTGCTGGCGGAGGAGGCCATCAAAAATGCGCTGAAGGACTACTATGACCGCAATGGCATTGCTTACGACAAGACCCTGTTCCCCGACTGTGAGCATTGCGCTCATTGCGAGTAAGCCATGATTGTATCGACCAAAGGGCGCTATGCTCTGCGGGTGATGGTGTACCTGGCCCTGCATAATCAGGAGCACCACATCCCTCTGAAGGACATCGCCGAAGCGGAGCAAATCTCCCAGAAGTATCTGGAATCCATCATGACCACCCTATCCAAGGCGGATTTTGTGGATGCGGTCCACGGCAAGGGCGGCGGCTACCGGCTGAATCGTCCCACCGGCGAGTATACCATCGGCAGTATTCTAAAGCTGACCGAGGGGTCTCTGGCCACGGTGTCCTGCACTACCCAGGGCCCGGCGGCGTGTTCCCGGTCTACCTGCTGCCACACGCTGCCCATGTGGGAGCGGCTGGATGCCATGATTGATGAGTTCTTCGAGGGCATCACCCTGGCAGATTTGCTGAAGGAAAAGTAAAAAGTAACAGCACGCTGAAATTTCCAGCGTGCTGTTTTTGCCGTAACCCTGGGATGGTAAATGATTGTTTGCGGGCATGGCCCGCAGCAAATCGCGTCACCTACCCAGGCGGTAATCGAACACCTTTGGGCACACTCGGTAACGAACGGCTCTGTAAATCGTACCGAAATGTCTGTCATCGCGAGGGCCTTTAGGCCCGTGGCGATCTCCTCTAAGGGAACTGATACGATTTATTCTCAGGAGATTGCCACGCCAGCTTACGCTGGCTCGCAATGACGTGGTTCTTTTTTGGTGCACCACTAATCCTATAAACAATCATTTATCACCAAAAAAGACCGGGAGGGGCAATCCCCTCCCGGTTTTGTGTTGATGCGTGTTTTACTGGACGCGGTTGGCGAAATACTGCTTGGCATAGTAGCCATAGACCGCAGCACCGGCGCAGATGGGGCCCATTCCCGTTTCCTGTCCCTGGGCTGCGATGGTAGCTTCACAATAGGCGCCCACAGAATAGTTCAGCACACCGGTACAGTAGCTCTGCCCATTGTGGGTATACACCGCAGCGACGAAAATGGTTTCGTCCACCTGCTTCGCCGCAATTTCGGTAATCTTTACCCAATACTGATTTTCCACACCGGTAGGTGACATCACACCGGAGCCGGAGGCATTTTCAGCAGTCAGCACCTGAACCTTGCCGTAGTCATCCACGATCCACAGGTAGATGGTCACATAGGCATCGGGGACAAAGGCCGTAGTGAAGTAGAAATTGATGGAGAAGTCGCCGTCAAAAGACACGGAAGGCTTGCGGCTGATGAACCCCGCGGGATTGTAGACAAACTCTCCCATCTTGTTGGGGTCCACCGACACCAAATCATTCATCATTGTTTCGTCATAATCCTTGACCAGCGCCTGCTGTTCGGCGGTCAAATCCGCGTTCATCAGCGAATCGGTGCGATAGCCGAAGGATAGCTGGGCGGCGGCGCCGTAGTTCAGCATGGCCACCACCAAGGACTTCATGTTCTCATCGGTGGACTTTTGCAGAATGTTCTTGGCATAGACCACCGCATTGTAGCCCCGGGTTTCGGTGTAGACATAGCTTCCGTCGGTAAGCTTGGCAAAAATCCGGAAGTACAGCGCATCGCCCATATTCTTCGGTGCAATGCCGCCGGTTTGCACCATGTACTGCCCGTTCTCCTCCCGGTAGCCGGTGATGACCTCCTTGGCATTGTCAATGGTGCCGTCAGAGAGCTTGGTGTCGAACAGAATCAACCCCATCTCCAACACATTATCCAGCCGCATGGCGGTGAAGTAAATGTTGTAGCGGATCTCGCTCTCAAAGCTGACGCTGGGCGCGCCTACGGTGATGATGGGCTGTACCACATAATTGGGGTTTACGTGCCCGCAGGCGTCGCAGACTCCCTCAATATAGCTGTGACCCTTGGAAGGGATGATTTCGGTGTGGCTGTCGCCGCACTCCGAGCAGGTGTAAAGGATATTGCCCTCGGCCGTGCAGGTGGCATCGGTGGTAACGGACGTATAGCTGTGCCGGCAGCCGGTGACCGCATAGCTGAGGGTCAAGGTGCCGTCCTCATTCTCCGCCAGGGTGAAGGTCAGCTCCACACCGCCGGGCGCATAGAGCTTGTCGCCATAGTCAATGATGTCGGCATTGTAGAGGGTGATGGAGGTCTTGTCATAGCCCTGCCATCCGTCGGTGAAGTACCAAAGGGCATTGTCCTCGGTCTTTACCGCCACATAGCTATCGCTGTCGAAAGTAACAACCAGCTGACCGTCCTTGAATTTCAGCTCGCCCAGGTTGGCGTAGTCCTCATCACAGCCGTAGGGTTTGCCGTTGATGTAGCCCACCAGATAGTAGCGGGTAATGTCCTCAGCCATGCCGCAGTTGGTGCAGATTTCTTCCCGGAAGGTGTGCTCGCAGGTCTGGCCGCAGATGCCGCAGACGCCCTGCTCCCAGGCATGGTCGCCCAACTGGGCATCCATGTAGCGATAGAGGGTTCTGGTTTCCACCCGGCGGGTTGTGCTGGGGGTGTAGACCGTGTCGCTCCAGGCAGACCAATCCGTCCAGCGCTCGTAGGTAAACTGCTTTTTGTAGCTGGTGGATTTCTGCTCATAGACCTCAATGGGCCAGTACCAGACACAGCCGGAGCAGGCGGTGCTGTCATTATGCTTGTAGCTGCCGTCGCTGGAATCGTAACCATCCGCATTGCCCGGTGTGAACCGATCAGTGAAGAAAGCATGGAAATTGGTGTAGCTTCCCTGCTTGGTTTGGGTACCGTAAGCGCCGCCGGCGCACCAGTGGTACCAGATGTAGCCCACCAGCTTATCAGAATTAATTTCGGTTTTGGTGGTATCCGTGGTGCTGGCAGTAACCTTGCTGGATTGCTTGTTGTACTGGCTGTACAGGCTGTTGGAGGTATTGAAGCCGGTGGACCAATTCTTGACGTAAAGCACTGATTTGGTACCGGACTGAATCCAGGTACTGCTCTTGACCGTGAAGCCACTGAGGGCGGTTTCATAGGAGGTTTTGGTTTCGTAGTCGGAGTAACGGTACTGGGTCTTGATTTCAATCAAGCTCGGGTCGATGCCCTCGGGATAGATTTCGCTCCACTCGGTTCTTAGCTCGTTGGCATAGACCACGTGCTGGTGCCGGCACAGGTCGCAGGTGTATTCCGTCCGGGCATATTCCAGGCAGGTGGCAGGGTAGTCCACCGCAGTGTAGCTGTGACCGGCGGCGGGGATAGACTGATAATCTACATCACCGCACTTAGAGCAGGTGCGGCTCTGGGTACCCACTTCAGTGCAGGTGGGCTGGGCGGTGATGGTCCAGCCGCCGTAGCTGTGACTGCCGGAGGTGACCTTTTCGGTGATCTTGCCGCATTTGGAGCAAACCTCCAGCGCCGAGCCGTTGCTCTGGCAGGTGGACGCCTGCAGCACATGGGTGGTGATGCTGTGGCTGCAGGTGGACTGGTTTGCCGCCGAAGGAATAACCGCATAGTATTCATCCATCAGCGTCAGCGTGCCGGTATTGGATTTCAGTGTGGTGGGGCTGGTAGCGTAGTAGTTGATATAGCTGGCATAGAGTGCATAGGTGTAGTTTCCCACGGCGGGGTCACTCATCCAGGTGCCATCATCCACAGCGCTGCCCTTCAGGGAATAGGAATAACCGTTGTAGGACACCGTGGTGCCGGCCACCTTCTCGCCGCTGAGTGAGAAGCCCTTATGGACATAGCAGGCCACAGCGGTCAGCTGATTGTATTTGGAGCTGATGGTGCCGTTGACATAGAAAGCTGTGCCCTGCACGTGGCCGTTTGGCGCGGTGGCGCCGGTGAGCTTGATATCGGAGAGGATGTCGTCCACATAAGCCACGTTGCCGGAATAGATGTAGCCCAAGCCGCCACTGGAGGTCAGCACCTCGTACCAGTAGTTGCCGTAGTGATTTTTGTAGATGCCTACGGCGGTGACCTTCTTGCCGGGCTGGAGGGTTTCAATCAGGGTGGAGGCCGGGTCGGTGCCGGCGCTGCAGGGAGCGCCACGGACCTCGGTATCCGCTCCGGTGACATTCAGCGTGCAGTGGGAGGGGAAAAACTCGCACCGATCCTTGTAGGCCATGGAGAATCCGGCATTGTTCCTGGCATTGGTGGAGAAGCTGGTAATGTTGTTCAGCGCCGTCTGATTATACAGATTGATTAGGCTGCCGGAGCCGAACTGATTGCCGCTTATGTCCATCTTACCCAGCTGCCGGTCCACCACGTAGTGGCCCTTGGTGGTACCGGTGGAGATGGTGTTGAAGGATTTGTTGTAGTAGTCCAGCCACACATTGTAGCTGATGCCCGCCACCACCTTCATGAATTCGTTGAATTCATTGCCGGTGTAGTAGCCGGAGCCGATGACCTGACAGCCCAGGGACCAGTCCCAGCCTGCGGCAGCGCCGCCGCAGGTATTGGTGGAGCGGGTGTGGATGTTCAGTCCGCTGGCGCCGGCGGTGTAGCCGTTGGGATTGGCGGAGGGGGTGTAGTAGCCCTCGCTCAGGTTCAGCTGGAAGGCGCCGTAGGGACCGGTATGGTTCCAGGTGTAGAAGGAATAGATGCCGTCCTTGACTGTGGTAGCGCCGTTGTAGGCCACGCCGTTGATGCAGTTCTTGGGGTCGTCGGGGATGGAGGAACAGTTCTCGCAGTAATAGGCAATATAGGGATTGCCGCTGGAATTGAGCTTAACCACAATACAAACCGCTTGGTTTCGCACGTCGCCCACGCCGTTGTAGTAGGTGCTGCCATTCCAGTAGTTATCCGAGCCGCCCTCGAACATGAACACCACGGATTTACCGGAGGTCAGAGAGGATTGCAGGCTGGAATAGGTGTTGATGTAGTAGCGCATCATGGTATCGATATACCGCTGGGAAATGGTATTGGAGATAAAGCCGGAGCAGGTCAAGTTATTCAGCCCGCTGATGGCAGCCTCCGCATCCACGCTGACCGTCACCGGAACCAGTGCCAGCAGTATCGCCAGTGTCAGCACGAGCGCCAACAGCCGGTGGGGTATACGGTTTTTCATAGATTAGCCCTCCTCCTTTTCAATGGTTCGGAAGTATCGCTTGGCATAGTAGCCATAAACTGCCGTGGCCGCCACAAGGGGAGAAATATCCGTGTTCTGCTTGACCAGGCTCTTGCAGTAGGCACCAAGGGAGTAAACCATCACATCGGTGGTATAGGTCACGCCGTCGGCCTCATAAGAAACGGCGAAGTACACCGCCTGATCCATCTGCTTGGCGGCGATGCCGTCCACCTCCCCCCAAAACTCCCTGCCGTTGGGTGTCATGACAGTGACTTCGGTGGCATTTTCCGTGGTGAGCACCTCAGCCTTCTGATAGTCCTCCGCGCTCCAGTAGTATAGCGTCAGATTGCCGTCAGGAGTGCGGGCGGGGGCGAAATACAAGTTCAGCGCAAAAGCAGAATTGAAGGACGCTGAGGCATAGAAGTTGGAAAAACCGCCGTTATCCCGGAAATTAGCACCCTTTTCACCGGGGATGGGCACCAATTTTTCCATCATATCTCCATCGTAGGCAGAAATCAGAGCGGACATCTCCTGGGTCAGCTCGCCGTTTGCCAGGTCGTAGGGCTTGTGGCCGAAGAACTTTTGGGCTTCGGCGCCGTAGTGCAGCATGGCCACGCAAACCTGGCGCATTTCCGGGTTGGTGGATTTCTGGATGCGGTTCAATGCATAGCGCTCGGGGCTGGTGACCAGCATTCGGCTGTACACATAGCTCCCGTCCGCCAGACGCACATAGATTCTTGCATAAACCAAATCTCCCAGACACTTGGCCATAATGCCATCGGTGCTGACCATATAATTGATGCCATCGGTGATGGCGCCGGGGTAAATGTGCTTTGCATTTTCGATGGTGCCCTCTGCCCGAGGGGTGTTCCAGGCCACCAGCCCCATTTGCTCCGCATCCGGGTCATCGATATCAGCGAGGGTGAAATAGAAATTCAGAAAAATCTCATCCTCGAAGGACAGCGACACCGCGCCGGCCTTGATGGCGGGAATACGCTGGGCCTTGCCGCAGATGGTGCAGACACCGCCGTCGTAGCTGTGCTCCGCAGTCTCGCCGCAGGTGGTGCAAATGCCATCGGTGGTGTGGTTGAGGTGCAGGCAAATATCTGTTTCGCCGCAGTGGATGCATACGTGGTCCACAAATTCGTGGTCGCCCAGCTCGCCGCCTGCCACCCGGTAGAGGGTACGCTCCTCCATCTGCCGTCCATCGGCGGAGGCAGGGGCGGTATCGCTCCAGTCGGACCAATCGGTGAAGCCCTCGTGGGTGTAAACTGCCTTATAGACGGTGTAATTTTGTGCATACACCGGGAAGTAGTACCACCAATGGGAGTCCGTACAGGCGCCGGCATGGGGATAGGGAATGGAGCCGTCGGAGGCGGGGGTGTAGGTGGTGGGGTCGATGGTTTCCGCACTGGCGGGGAAGGAATGGAAGGTGCTGTACCGGTCGGTTTTGGTGGGCGAAGTGGCCCGGTTGATGGGGCCATACTGATAGGTGCCAATGCACCAGTGATAGTAGATGTAGCCAATCAGCTTGCCGGTAAAGTTCACGGTAACCTTGGTGGTTTCGTTCTCGGAATCGCTGACAAGCGCCTTGTTGTACTGGCTGTAAATGGTGTGGGACTTGTCATAGCCGGCGGGCCAGCTGGCGGCATAGTGGAACTCCACCGTATCGGTGGCTTCCCACTTCCTGCTGACCTGGGTGAAGCCCGCCACCGCCGCTGAGGCAGAGGTGATAATCTTCTTATCCCGGTAGCGGTACTGCGTCTTGGTTTCCATCAGATGCTCCGGGACATCAGGTTTAACCTCCGTCCATTCCGCATCTTCCTCAAAATCATAGATGCTGTAACTGTCGCCACACTGACCGCAGATATACTGGGTCTTGGCATAATCCACGCAGTTGGCGGGCAGATGGGTGGCCACATGCTTGTGTCCCAGGGCGGGAATGTCGGTCTGAGTCTTGAAGACCTCGCCGCACTTGGAGCAATAGGAGCCGTCAGTCTTGCCGGAAGCGGTACAGGTGGCACTATGACCGGGCTGGGTGACCACATTATGGTCGCAGGCCACGCTCTCCGGAGGAGTAATGGCGGCACCGCCCACGGTGAAGCCCTTGGTCCAGATGACCACATTTTCATTCTCGCACTTCAGAACACCGCCCTCTGCGTAGTAGTTCTTCACATCCACGGAAATCTCGTAGGTGTAGTAGCCCTTTTCCAGGTCGCTGAAATACAGATTGTCACAGACCGTGCTGTAATTGAGGGTGTAGCTCTTGGAATTGGGGTTATCGGAGCTGGACAGCACGGGAGTGGCGGTGGTGTCCTCGCCGGCATAGATGCGGGCATTAACCTGGTACAGGTTATTATTCAGAGAAGTAATTTTACCCTTCAGATAGTAGCCCACATTCAGCGCCATATTGTCCATGGTTGGATTCATGACGCAGAAATCGTCATACAGGAAGGTGGTGGGGGTGGCGGCATCGGCGCCGATATAGCCCACTCTGCCGTCGCCCATGTTAATCTGGTACCAGTAGTTGCCGTAGTGATTCTTGTAAACGCCGGTGACATGAACCTGGGTGCCGGCATCAAGGGGCTGCAGGACGGTATGATCCGTGCTGGGGTAAGAACGCAGGTTGTCGAACTGGGTGGTTTCCGCCAGGAAGTTGGCAGGGTAATAAGTACAGCTGGCTAAATAGGTCTTGTCGGAGGTGGCAAAGGGCAGTTCGCCGTAGTAGTAGTTACAGTCCACATTGCCGTTGATACCGGGGACGGAACCCTCCCAGGAGTACTGCCACATGGTCAAGCCCTTGGCATAGGAGCAGCTGTTTACCTGAATCTGAGCAACCCACTTGGGCAGAGAGTTGTAATAAGAGTCACCGAAATAGCTGTTAAACCAACTCACGAAGGTATACAGTCCGGGCTGATAACCGGCATCCTTGACGGTTTCGCAGAAAGCCTTGACGATGCGCTGAATGGCGGATGCACCCAGCACACTCTGGCACTCGTCCTCGATATCGAAGAATACCGGCAGGTCCACCTTGTAATTTTTCAGCACGGAGATGACAAACTCCGCCTCAGCGATGGCCTCTGCCTCACTCTCGGCATAGGAGTAGATGTACACGCCGAAGGGGATGTTATACTGGTTGCAGGCGGCAGCGAACTCGGTGAACCGGCTATCCAGGGTGTACTCATAGCCGATACGCAAAATGGCAAAATCGATGTTGCCCGCCACCTTGGACCAGTCGATGTAGCCCTGGTGAACACTGACATCGATGCCCTTGGCAACCACCGCATTGGGGGCACTGGCATTGGTGACAATCAGGGGCTTATTTTCCAGCACCACCGTATCGATGCAGCGGTACAGCGCACCATCATCGTTGATGAAATAGCTGATAGCCTCCGCCGTTATCAGATGGGTGTAGGAGCCGGCGGGCAAATCGCTGTAAATCATGTTGGTGTCGACCTTACTGCCGGTCAGAGAGTAGGAATAACCGTCAACGGTATCACTGGAGGAAATAGCCGGCTGTTCGGTAATGTTGGAGGAATAATGCACCGAGGCGGTGATTTTGCCCAGCATATTCAGGGTGGACTTCACCGTGCCGCCCAGAGGGAAGCCTTGCCCATAACCCAGAGCCGCCGGGGTCATGGCATCGGACAGGGTCACGTCGCCCACCAGATGGCTCACCATGGCGCAGGCGGTGGCATCTACGTACAGCGTCATGTTGTAGTAGCGCACCTCGTACCAGTAGGTGTCGGCGGTATTTTTGTGCAGGGCGACAACTGTAAGCGTTGTGCCGGAGGGCACGGTGTATTTGACCGTACCGGTGGACACAGGCTCCGCCATCAGGCCCACGGTTTTCTTTGTCTGAACAGACAGGCTGGAGGCATAGGTGGTACTGATGTGGTCCTTGGCGGCGGCCCTTGTTTCCGCTGGGTGCAGATACACCATACCCAGCACCATCACCAGCACCAGTAACATCGACATACTTCTTTGAAACAGTTTCATAACAGTTTGCTTTCCCTTCGTTAAGTAGTGGATTGTTGTCATTATGTGGGGTCGTTTCGGTCGAATTCAACAAAAAATAACCCGAATTTTAACGTTCACCTATTATATTGTATCAATTAACAAAGAAATTGTCAATCATACAACCAATGCAATCCACACATATTTTAGCCGCAGAAACGCACCGCACCACAGGCTAATCCCCCCTTCTCCCTCCCAGGGATATGAAGCGTGCATTTTCTCCGTGGAAATAAAATTTTCCTGTTGTGATATGGAAGAATATCTGTTACAATGATAGTATCTATTGCTATATTTAGGAGTTTGATACTTATGAACAACGATCGCCGCCGTCCCATGCCCCAGCCCGAACCCATCGAGGGTCAGCTGGAGGGTCGCAATGCCCTGACCGAAGCCCTGAAAAGCGGACGCACCATCGACAAGGTCTTCATCGCTGCCGGCGATACAGACCGGGGTCTGCAGCGTCTGGCCGCACAAGCCAAGGAAGCCGGTGCCGTGGTGGTGCCGGTGGATCGCCGGAAGCTGGATGCCATGAGCACCACCCATTCCCATCAAGGCGTGATTTGCCTGGCCGCCGCCCATGAGTACGCTTCTGTGGACGATATTTTGGCGGAAGCTCAGTCCCGGGGCGAAAAGCCCCTGATTGTCATCTGCGACGAGCTCACCGACCCCCACAATCTGGGCGCCATCCTCCGCTCCGCTGAGTGCGCCGGCGCCCATGGCGTCATCATCCCCAAGCGGCGCAGTGTGGGTTTAACTGCCGTGGTGGCCAAAGCCTCCGCCGGTGCGGTGGAGTACATGAAGGTGGCCCGGGTGACCAATATCACCGCCACCATCGAGGATTTGAAAAAGCGGGGCATTTGGGTCTTCGGCACCGCCGCCGAGGGCTCCATCCCCATGTACCAGGCGGATTTGAAGGATGGCACCGCCATCGTCATCGGCTCCGAGGGCGACGGCATGAGCCAGCTGGTTCGCAAAAGCTGCGACGTAATGGTGCACATCCCCATGAAGGGGCGGATTTCGTCGCTGAACGCATCCGCTGCCGCTTCGATTCTGCTGTACGAGGCCGTCCGTCAGCGGCAAGGGTAAGGAGGAACGCCTATGGAGCACAAGGATGACCTGAGCTTCGACCTGGAGGACATCATGCGGGAATTCGGCAATGCCCCCGTCGCCATACTCGACCCGGAGCCCATCCCGGAGCCCGAGCCCGAACCGGAGCCCGAGCCCGTTAGCGAGCCCGAGCCGGAACCGGAAATTGCGGAGCCGGAGGATGCCCTTTCCGGTGACACCATCCGGCTGGACAAGATTCAGCAGGCCGTGTCCGCCGCCGAAGCCACCGATTTATCCAAAACCGCCGAATTTTCGCCCATCCCGGCGGAACCCGAGGAACTGGAAGAGGAATACCTCCCCTCCCCCACCACCGAGCCAGATGTAGAACCCTTTTCCGATGAATGGGAGCCGGAATACGACGAGCCCATGGGGGTCTACCCCACCCCCGAGCCCATTCCCTTCCGTCGCAAGTCCCGGGCCCGGGAGCTGCGGGAAAAGCTGGTGTCCGGCCCGGAGCGCATCTACTATTCGCTGACCGAGCTGGGTCTGGGCAAGCTGCAGCTGTCCATGATTCTCTGCTTTGCCATTTTCCTGTTCAGCGCCGGTGTTTCTTTGATGTACAGCTGGGGCATGATTGGTCCCGACCGCATGAAATTTCTGGTGTTTGCGGAATTTATGGGTCTGCTGGGCGCAGGTCTGCTGGGCTGTTACCGGCTGATGGACGGCATGGCGGATTTGTTCCACCTGAATTTCACCATGAATTCCCTGCTGGTGATTACCTTTGCGGTGTGCTGCGTAGACGGTGTTCTGTGCCTGCAATCCCCCCGCCTGCCGGTGGGTGCGGCCTTTAGCCTGGAAATGACCATGGCCATCTGGTCCACTTATCACCGTCGCAATACCCTCATGGGTCAAATGGATACCCTGCGCCGGGCCTCCACCCTGGACTCCATCGCGCTGGTTCCCGATTTCTACAACAGTCAGCCCGGCTTCCGGGTAGGTCGTGGCGAGGTGGAGCACTTTATGGACCGCTTCGAAGCCCCTCTGGGCCCTGAGCGGGTACTGAACTGGTACGCCCTCACCGCCATGGTGCTGAGCATCGGCGTGGGCATTCTGGGTGCCGTGCGCCACGGCTTTGCCGAGGGTGTGCAGCTGTGCGCCGCGTCCATGCTGGTCAGCGTGCCCGCCACAGCCTTTTTGACCATTACCCGCCCTGTGGCCATTCTTGAAAAACGGCTCCACAGCCTGGGCGTGGTGCTCTGCGGCTGGCAGGGCATTCAGGCCGCCTGCGGTCAGGCTCTGTACCCCCTGGAGGATACCGACCTGTTCCCCATGGGCGCCGCCAAGCTGGGCGGTGTGAAGTTCATCGGCAACCGTGGACCGGACGAAATCGTTTCTTATGCCACTGCGCTGATTCGTGCCAACGGCGGCGCTCTGGTCACTCCCTTCTCCAATCTGATGGTCAGCCGGGGTGGCTGGCAATGCCATGCAGAAAACCTGCGCCACCACACCGGCGGCATTTCCGGCACCATCGAGGACGAACAGGTGCTGGTGGGCAACCAGGCGTGCCTGCAGGAAATGGGCATCGCCATACCCGAGAACACCCGCATCGAAAACGCGGTGTACTGCGCCATCGCCGGTGAGCTGTGCGCCGTGTTCGCTGTGACCTACGGCAGAGCCAAGTCCACCGTGGCCGGTCTGCAAACCCTGTCCGACTGCAAGGGTCTTTCCCCTGTGATTCTCAGCGAGGATATGATTATCACTGAGAACCTGCTCCAGTCCCGGTTCCGGATTCGCACCCGGAATATGCTGTTCCCCCAGCGGGAGGAGCGGCTGGAGCTGTCCAAGATTGAGCCTGACGAAGCCGATACCGTGGTGGCGCTGACCATCCGGGAGGGCCTGGCACCCAAGGCCTTCGCCATTACCGGCGCCCGAATGCTCCGCACCGCCTTGCGCTCCGGCGTAGTGGTACATATGCTGGGCGGTATTCTGGGTCTGCTGATGATGACCGCCCTGGCTTGGGTGGGCTGTAGTGACAGCGTGCTGTCCCCGGCGAATATTCTGCTGTATCAGATGCTGTGGATGGTGCCGGGTCTGCTGATTACCGAATGGACCCGTACTCTGTAAATGAAATAGCAAAACCGGGAGGGAACACACCCCTCCCGGTTTTGCTATGATTCAGCTCTCCATCTGCTTACCCAGGAACCCCGCCACGGTTTGCGCCAGCTGCTGGTCAGATTCCGGCAGGGGCGTGCGGTCGTCACCCATGAGCAGCAGCACGCAGCCCATCAGATCCCCCTGGCTGAGAATCGGCGCCGCCACACCCAGATGGTACTTGTCCGAACCCTCGGTGGCACGAATCAGATTGTCCCCCAGGCGATAGCGGTAATTTTTCCGCTGCTCCATCAGCTTCTCCAGCTCCTGGGAATTAGGTTTGTCAATGAGTTCCCGCTTGGGTGCGCCGGACAGGGCGATGATGCTGTCCCGATCCGCCACCGCCGCAATACGGCCCAGGTTGTCGCCGATGGATTCGCAAATCTGTGCGGCGAAGTCCTGCAAATCCCCCATGGGGGAATACTTTCGGAAAATCACGCCCCCATCCTTCTCGGTGTAAATCTCCAGGGGATCACCCTCACGGATGCGAAGGGTTCTTCTGATTTCTTTGGGAATAACGATTCTCCCCAAATCGTCCACTCTTCTGACAATGCCAGTTGCTTTCATTTTTCTATCTCCTTTACAGACATCTCGTAGGGGCGGATGCCCACATCCGCCCGTTAAAATTTCACCGTGTTGGGCGGGACGATGTGGGCATCGTCCCCTACATTCATAATTGTTGGTTTGTGCTTGTAGGGACACCGCTCCTGCGGTGTCCGTGGACACCCGAGGACGGGCGTCCCTACAATAATCTTACAAATTACGCCGTTAGTATCTGTAAAATGCAGGAGATTATACCGCAAGATTTACTTTTTCAATCTGTTGTGATATAATGAAAAAAAATTTTTCAGGTGGTTTTAAGTACATATGAAACACAATCGCTTTATTAAAAATAGTTTAATGTTTTTAAAATTATGCACATTCGGATTATTAACAGGAATTATTGGCGGATTTATCGGCGCGACGTTTGCAATTGTTCTGTCTTTTGTTATAAATTTAAGAGAAACATCGCCTTGGTTGATTCTTTTGTTGCCATTAGGCAGTATTGCCACCCTCCTGTTGTATCGCAAATTCAATGTTGATAATCACCGCGGAACAAATGAAATTATACGAAACCTTAAAAATAAAGACAGAATCAACGCAATCATTGCTCCCCTTGTATTTGTTTCAACTGCAATAACACAGCTTTTCGGCGGTTCGGCAGGAAAGGAAGGGGCGGCGCTTCAATTGGGTGGCGCCGGAAGTTCGGCAATTTCAGATGCTTTAAAACTTAAAGGTGAGCAACGAACAATTTTCATTATGAGTGGAATGAGTGCAACCTTTGCAAGTGTTTTTGGAACGCCTCTTACAGCAGCATTCTTTGTTTTGGAATTTAAATCAAGTAAGAAAATATTTTCTTTAGCTTTGATACCTTGCTTTATTTCAGCAATGGTTGCAAAAAAGTGTGCTTCTCTTTTAAATGTTGCAGAAGAAGCAATACATTTAAACCGACTTATAACTTTTTCGATCTCTACGGTTTGGAAAATTTTTGTTTTAGCAATCGGACTCAGTTTATTAAGCACAGTGATGTGTTTTGCCTTTGAAAAAGTTCAGATTTGGATAAAAAAATTTATTCCAAATTCATTTATTAGAACTTTTATTTTTGCTCTTACAGTTGTTATTTTGACAGCTTGTATTGGAGACATGCGCTATAATGGTTCCGGGATGAACATGGCCATTAATGCTATCTCCGGCAGTGCAAAATGGTATGATTTTATTTTAAAACTTGTTTTCACCACTATTACTTTAGCCGCCGGGCTCAAGGGTGGAGAAATCGTTCCGACTTTTTGTATTGGCGCAACCTTCGGGTGTTTCTTTGGAGGCCTTTTGGGATTAGATTCGGGATTGGCAGCGGCACTTGGTATAATTGGACTGTTTTGCTGTGCTACAAATAGCTTTATAAGCGCTATTTTCCTTGGCATAGAACTTTTTGGATTTTCTATACTTCCTTATATTGTGATAATTTGCATTATCCTTTGGCTTTTGTCCACTAACGACGGACTTTTCGAAAATCGCTTTTTTAAATCACCAATTCTCAAGAAACTAATAAAACACTAAAAGCAGCGAGGTGAAATTCACCTCGCTGTTACTCTTTGCGCAAGATTATGTATCGCCCTGCAAAATCGGTCGATTGGTGTCAATGTTGTCAGTAAGGGGTCTCCCTCACGAATCCGCATAGTGCGACGAATTTCTTTTGGGATTACTACCCTGCCTAAATCATCTATTCTTCTAACAATTCCCGTTGCTTTCATATATACACTTCTCCTCAAATTACAAATTTGTACTGTTAGTATTTGTAATTGGAGGAGGTTTATACTGCATAACTTTACTTTTTAGTTGTGGTGTGGTATAATTAACCAAAAGAATTTAAGGAGAATAAATATGGGTAAAATATCTGAAATTTTCAACTTTGATAATATTGGCGGTAAAATTAAAAATCTTGCAAAATGGTCTTGTTGGATAACCATTTTGCTTACTTGGATTGCCGCACCTATTGCTTTTTTCGTTTTGGTGTCTGATGAGTGGACTGCCGAATTTTGCTGGATTCCACTCGTCGGTGCTATTGTTGGTCCCGTTTTGGTTTGGGTTGAAAGTTGGGTGCTTTATGCCTTTGGTGAATTTGTTGAAAAAACTGCTGACAACGAAAACAACACAAGACAAATTCTAAAAAAGTTAAATGAAAAAAGCACAGATGCCAGCATAACATTCATCAAAAATAAGGAATATAGTAACAAAACAACTAACACACCACAAACAGCGTCCACACACAAATGGCTTTGTGACGGTTGTAAAAAAATGAGAACGCAAACTCCTTGTGAACATTGCGGAAAAGAATAATTATTGAATAAAACGGAGCAGAATTTATTGAATTTCTGCTCCGTTTTACTATTTATTGTATCTTTTCACCACACTATGTATCGCCCAACAAAATCTGTCGATTGGTGTCAATATTGTCAGTAAGGGGTCACCCTCACGGATGCGAAGGGTTCTTCTGATTTCTTTGGGAATGACGATTCTCCCCAGGTCGTCAACACGACGGACGATACCAGTTGCTTTCATATATCTTTCTCCTTTTCTCGTAGGGGCGGATGCCCACATCCGCCCACGGGACGATGTAGGCATCGTCCCCTACAACATAAATTTTACAAATTACGATGCTAGTATCTGTAAACCACAGAAATTTATACTTGTGTCGGAACAAATCCGGGAATCGTTTGAAGATTGACAAACCCCGACATTTACAGTACAATGATACATTGTGAGATTTATATATTAAGGAGGACTTATGGAGTATCTTTTGCTTATTGTTGGCTTTGTCCTGCTGATTAAGGGCGCGGATTTCTTTGTGGACGGCGCTTCTTCCATCGCCGGCAAGCTGAAAGTTCCTGCTCTGATTATTGGCCTGACCGTGGTTTCTATGGGCACCAGTATGCCCGAGGCCGCAGTCAGCATTAAGGCCAGCCTGAGCGGCAACAACGCCATTTCTCTGGGCAACGTCGTCGGCTCGAACCTGTTCAATCTTCTGGTCGTAGTTGGTGTTTCTTCTATGATTCTGCCCATTGTTACGGACAAGGAGATCCTCAAAAGAGATATGCCCATCGGCATTGCCATCACCGCCGCTCTGTGCCTGATGCTGCTCGACGGCAATCTGAGCCGCCTGGATGCTGGGATTCTGCTGGTGATGTTCGCGGCATATATGTTCATCCTCATCCGCAGCGCTCTGAAAAACCGCACCGAAGGCTCCGAGCAGAAGGTCATGTCCTGGACCAAGAGCATCCTTTTCTCTGTGGTTGGTGTGGCGGCCATCATCGGTGGTGGCGAGTTGGTTGTGGAAAACGCAAAAATTATTGCCGCCAACCTGGGCATGGGCGAAACCCTGGTGGGTTTGACCGTGGTTGCTTTCGGCACTTCCCTGCCCGAGCTGGTGACCTCCATCGTGGCCGCCAAGAAGGGCGAGTCCGGCATCGCCATGGGCAATGTGGTTGGCTCCAACATTTTCAACATTCTGTTTGTGTTGGGTATGGCCGGTGTCATCAAGCCCATGTCCGCTGATTCTGCCTTCTTCATCGATACCGGCATTCTGATTGGAGTGTCTGTAATGATGCTGATTTTCGCTTTCACCAAGCGGAAAACCAGCCGGCTGGAAGGCGCCATCAGCACCACCGTGTACTGCGCTTACACGGCATATATCATCATGCGCGCCTTTAGTATTTGGATTTTCTGATAAAAAACCAGCGAAGTGAGCGCACTTCGCTGGTTTTCTTAATACAAAAAGAAGCTGCCTTTTCACAAAGGCAGCTTCCTCAAATCAATATTCCCGAATGACAGCCTTGACCAGACCAATCAGCTCTGCCTCGGAGCCGTCGATAGGCTCGTAGGCATCGTTTTCCGGCATGAGCCAAACCTCGCCGTTCCGGCGCTGGAGGCGCTTGACCGTGGCTTCATCGCCGATGCGTGCCACCACAATCTGACCATCATTGGCGGTAGGCTGGGGGCGAACCACCACCATATCGCCATCCAAAATGGCAGCGCCAATCATACTGTCGCCCCGAACCCGGAGGGCAAAGCAGCCGGGCTCGCCGTCCCAGGCCAGGGTCCCCTCTTGATTCTCAACCGCCAAAATGGGGATGCCTGCCGTGACCACACCCACCACGGGTATCTGTCCTGGGCGGACACCGGTGAAAATAGCACGCTTCATACCCTTGCGGTCAGGCAGCTGAATCAGCCCGCGTTGCTGGAGCATTTTCAAATGGTAGCTAACGGAAGCGGTGGAGCGCAAATCTACCGCTGCACCAATTTCCCTTACAGAGGGCGCATATCCGTTTTCCAGAATAAACTGGTTTACATATCGCAGAATTTCATCCGCCTTGCCCTTAGACCGCGGCATAGAGAGCCCCCCCTTTGTATTTGTGTATTTCATTATACCAACTTTTTATTAAATTGCAATAGATTTTTTCGTATTTTTAAGTATTTTTTGCAATTTTTTAATAAAACAATCGTTCTTATTTTTACCTAAAAACGAAGTAAAGGCCGCACTGGAACGGTGCGGCCTTTGGCTTAATTTTCGTAGCCCATGGGGTTTTTGCTCTGCCAGTTCCAGGAATCCCGACACATATCCTCCAGGGAATGGGTGGCGCGCCAACCCAGAATCTCCTGGCTCTTGGCCGGGTCTGCGTAACAGGTGGCGATATCGCCGGGACGGCGCTCCACAATCTGATAAGGCAGCGCAACGCTGTTGACTGTCCGGAAGGCGTGGACCATGTCCAACACGCTGTAGCCGGTGCCGGTGCCCAGGTTGAACACCTCACAGCCCTTATGCTCCGCCACGTACCGCACCGCAGCCACGTGTCCCCGGGCCAAATCCACCACATGGATATAGTCCCGGACACCGGTGCCATCGGGGGTGTCGTAATCGTTGCCGAAGACGCTGAGCTTTTCCCGGCGGCCGATGGCTACCTGGGTGATGTAGGGCATCAGGTTGTTGGGAATGCCCCGGGGATCTTCGCCAATCAGACCGCTTTCGTGGGCGCCGATGGGGTTGAAGTAGCGCAGCAGAACAATGCCCCACTCTTTGTCGGCATGGGCCATGCCGGAAAGAATCTGCTCGGTCATATACTTGGTCCAGCCGTAGGGGTTGGTGCAGTTGCCGGTACGGGAGGTTTCCTTCAGAGGCATTTCGTTGTCGGCAGTATAGACCGTGGCAGAGGAGGAGAAAATGATATTTTTCATACCCACTTCTTCCATGACTTTTGTCAAAACCAGGGTGGAATTCAAATTATTATCATAATATTTCCAAGGGATGGACACACTTTCGCCCACAGCCTTCAGACCGGCGAAATGGATGACACAGCCGATTTCATGCTGGGCAAAAATCTTACGAAGCAACTGTTCGTCCCGGACGTCGCCCTCGTAGAAGGTCAGGCTTTTGCCGGTGAGCTGCTGAACCCGTTCCAGGCTCTTGGGGTTGGAGTTGCACAGATTGTCAATGACGATAACGCCATACCCTTCATTCAGGAGCTCCAGACAGGTATGAGATCCGATATATCCGGCGCCGCCGGTGACCAAAACGTTCATATGAAAACCTCCTGCGATTTTTATATATTGTACACCCAATCAGAAAAAATTGCAAGTACCCCCGGGAAAACGCCGGATTTTTCTTGCTATTTCCCCCGGGAATGGATATAATAAAGAATGGATTGGTATCAGAATTTCAATGTCGTGAACAATAAAAAAGAGGACATACTATGGAAAAGAAAAAAATCCTTCTGCTGACCACCGGCGGCACCATTGCCTCCATGCCCGGCTCTGACGGACTGCAGCCCCACCGCAGTGGCGTGATGGAGCGAGAGCTGGATCAGCTGCGAACATACTACGACATCACCGTGCAGGATGTGATGTGCCTGGACTCCTCCAATATCCGCCCCGCCGAGTGGCAGTTGATTGCCCGGGCGGTATACGAGCTCCGGGGGGACTTTGATGGCATCGTCATTTCCCACGGCACCGACACCATGGCCTACACCGCTTCCGCGGTGACCTTCATGCTGCCGGATATCGACCTGCCGGTGGTATTCACCGGCTCCCAGCTTCCCCTGGCGGACGTGCTCAGCGACGGACCGGACAATCTGCGTACCGCCTTTGCCATGGCCGCCAGCGGCAAAAGCGGCATATTCCTGGCCTTTGACCGGAAGGTGATGCTGGGCTGCCGGGCGGTGAAGGTTCGTGCCACCGGCTTTTCCGCCTTTGAGAGCGTCAATGCCCGCTATGCCGCCCAGATTACCGGTCTGGGTCTGACAGTAGACGAACGGGTGATTCCCCGGGTCAAGGGTCCCACCCGGCTTATGGACCAAATCAGCGACGAGGTGTTCCTGCTGAAGCTGACCCCCGGTCTGTCTCCGAAAATTTTTGACGCACTGGTGAGCATGGGCTGCAAGGGCATCGTGATTGAAGCCTTCGGTCTGGGCGGCATGAATGTGCTCAACGAAGATTTGGCAGGCATCCGCGCCGCCATTGATGCGGGCATCAGCGTGGTCATCACCACCCAGTGCCTGTACGACAGCGCCGACCTGCAGGTGTACCAGGTGGGCAACAAGCTGCTTCAGCTGGGCGTAATTCAGGGTCGGGATATGACCACCGAAGCCGCCATGACCAAGCTCATGTGGGCAATCGGTCAGGGCATGAACCAGAAGGAAATCCGCAAGCTCTTTTCCATCGACCTGGCCGGTGAGGTTACGGCATAAAGTGATTATGTAATTGCGAGGAGCCGCAGGCGACGTGGCAAAGCCGCCTCGCAATGACGCGTGAAACCTAGGAGGTGAATCCATGGATCCTATTTACGTCACCGGGCATCGGAACCCGGACACCGACTCCATCGTGGCCGCCATGGCCTATGCCGCCCTGCGCAACGCTCTGGGCGACCGGGAGTACGAGCCGGCCCGTCTGGGTCAGGTATCCGATGAAACCCAACGGGTACTGACCCGCTTTGGCTTTGAAGAACCCAAGCTCATCACCAGCATGCACACACAGGTCCACGACCTGGACTTCGACACCCCCCAGATTCTCAGCCACGCCGTCACCATGGACCGGGCATGGAACCTCCTGCAGGAGGATTCGGAGCTGAGCAGTCTGCCCATCGCCAACGATGACGGCACCCTCTTCGGTGTGCTGACCCAGAAGGACGTGTCGAAATACTCCATGGCGCAAATTCTCTCCGGCTACCTGCGCCCGGTACCCCTTTTTAATGTACTTTCCGTGCTGGAGGGTCGCATTTGCAACGATGCTGGGGAAAAAACCGACACCATTTGCGGCGAAGTCACCATCGCCCTGCCCAAAAGCAGTGAGAATCTGCTGTTCCAAAGTCCGGATTCCATTGTCATTTGCGGTCACCAGCCGGATATGATCCGCCGGGCGCTGGAGATGAACGTGAACTGCCTGGTGCTGTGCCAGGCGGAACTGCCGGAGGAGCTGCAAGCCCTGCCCACCTCCACCTGCGTGATTGCTACCCCCTTCGATGCCTATCGGGCGGCACGGCAAATCTTCCAGTCGGCGCCCATTGGGCGAATCTGCCTGACCGAAGGGCTGATTTGCTTCCATCTGGATGACCGGGTGGACGATGTGCGGGAAACGGTGCTGAAGCATCGGGCGCCCTGCTACCCCATTCTGGACGAGGGCGAACGGATTGTGGGCGTGCTGACCCGGTATCACCTGCTCCGTCCCCGACGCAAGCGGGTGGTTCTGGTGGACCACAACGAGGCCTCCCAGTCCGTCCCCGGGTTGGACGAGGCAGAAATTTTGGAAATCATCGACCACCACCGTCTGGCAGATATCCAAACCGCCCACCCCATCTACGTCCGCAACGAGCCCGTGGGCTCCACCAATACCATCATCGCCAGCATGTACCAAGAGCGGGGTCTGCTCCCCTCCCAGCGGATGGCAGGCATGATGGCGGCGGCGATACTGTCGGACACTGTTATGTTCAAATCCCCCACCTGCACCGACCGGGATGTGCGTACCGCCCAGCGGATGGCCCGCATCGCCAACGTGTCGCTGGAGGAGCTGGGGCGGGATATTTTCTCCGTATCCGCCGAGCATCGCACCGGGCTGGAGCTGCTGATGACCGACCACAAAGAGTTCCACATCGCCGGTCACTCTCTGGCGGTGAGCCAAATTACCTGCGCCGACTGCACGGCATTCCTGCGCCGCCGGGAGGAATTCCTGGAGCTGATGGGGCGGCTGTCCAGGGAGCGGGGCTTTGATTTGGTCATACTGATGATTACCGACGTGCTCCACGAGGGCTCCCATCTGATGTATGTCGGTGACGATGAAATTATCCGGCAGGCCTTCAATGCCGTCCCCCGGGAGCATACGGTGTTCCTGCCCGGGGTCATGAGCCGGAAAAAACAGCTGATTCCCATGCTGTCGGCCCTGTGGGGGTAAGAAGGAAACGAACGTCAGGAGCCCTCGTAAGAGGGCGACGTGGCAATCCCCCAATCATTCCGGAAACCTTACGGGATTGCCACGCCAGCTTGCGCTGGCTCGCAATGACATACGATTACGGAACTTCCCATATTGCTGTTTTGAAAAATTCGTGCTATAATGTTATTTTACAACCCAAAGGAGGTGCGCCATGGGCTTTGAGAGCCTGCTCGGCAACGAGCGACTGAAGGACAACCTGATACAGAGCCTGCGGCGGGGTCGCCTCTCCCACTTCTATCTGATTAGCGGCGCCCGTGGCTCCGGGCGACACACCTTGGCCCGGCTTCTGGCGGCGGCGCTGCAATGCAAGGATCAAACCCTCTGCGGCACCTGCTCCGGCTGTCGCAAGGTATTAAATGGTCAGCACCCGGACTTCATCACCGTGGACGACCCGGAAAAGAAGACCGTCCCCGTGGATCTGATTCGTCAGGCCCGGTCGGATATGTACATCCAACCCAATGAGGGACGGAAAAAAATCTACCTCTTCCCCCGGGCCCAGGATATGGGCGTACCCGGTCAGAATGCCTTGCTGAAAATTCTGGAGGAGCCCCCCAGCTACGGTGTGTACATTCTTATCACCGACAACCCCGAGCGACTGCTCCCCACCGTCCGTTCCCGCTGTACGGAGTTGGCGCTGCGCCCCCTGCCGGAGGAGCTTTTGCGCCGGGAGCTGGGCCGCCGTTTTCCGAATTCCGACGGCATCGATGCCGCCATCAGCCGCAGCGGCGGCTACCTGGGGCAGGCCATCGACATTCTGGAGGGCAACGGCGATTTGGACAGCGTTACCCAGGAATTTCTGGATGCCATCGCCCAACGGGACTCTTTGGCACTGGCGCAGGTGCTGGCACCCATGGAAAAATGGAAACGGGACCGGGTCATCCCCACCCTCCAGCAATGGATTGAGATTTTGCAGGAGGCCCTTTCCTGCCGCTCCGGCGCACCGACCCTGACGGAGCAGGCCCGACGCATCGCCGCCAACCGCAGCTCTGCCGACCTGCTGGCCGCCATCAACCAGCTTCAAAAATCTGTGGAATACGCCCAAGGCAACGTGTCCTGCGCCGCCATCTGCGGTCATCTGCTGTGGGCGCTTAGATAAATACAAGGAGTTACACCTATGGAAGAACAAAACATCACCGCCCCCGAAACCGTGGAGGTCGTAGACATCCAGTTTCGCCCGGGACAGAAGGTTTATTTTTTCGACCCTGCGGGCTTGACGCTGAAGCAGGGTGACCATGTCATCATCGAAACCGCCCGGGGTCCCGAGTACGGCACCGTGGCCGCCGGAAACCACGCCATCGAGAGCAAGGACGTGGTCACGCCCCTGCGCGCCGTTCTGCGTATCGCCACCGAGCAGGATGAGCGTATTGTGGCAGAAAACCGGGTTCGGGAGAAGAAAGCCCACGAGGTCTGCCTGCAAAAAATCGACGAGCACAAGCTGGATATGCAGCTGGTCAGCGTGGAATGCGCCTTCGACGGCAGCAAAATCCTCTTCTTCTTCACCGCCGACGAGCGGGTGGATTTCCGGGAGCTGGTGAAAAACCTGGCCTCCATTTTCCACACCCGCATCGAGCTGCGGCAGATTGGTGTCCGGGACAAGGCCAAGATGGTCGGCGGTCTGGGCATCTGCGGTCGTCCCTTCTGCTGTGCAAGTTTTCTGGACGATTTCCAGCCTGTTTCCATAAAAATGGCAAAAACCCAGAACCTTTCTCTGAATCCCACCAAAATCTCCGGCACCTGCGGACGGCTGATGTGCTGCCTGAAATACGAGCAGGATGCCTACGAGGACCTGCTGCGCCGCAGCCCCAAGGAGGAGTCCTTCGTGGATACCCCCGAGGGTCGTGGCACCGTAGTAGAGATCAATCTTCTGCGCCAGCAGGTGAAGGTTCGCATGGAGGATCAGCCCGAAACCGTCAACGTTTTCTCCAACGAGGACATCGCCATCCTGCGTAACGGCAAGGCCAAGAAAAACGACCCCCCCATCCCGGCAGATTTGGCGCCCATTTCCGGTGCGGGCAAGCGCATCCGCAAGGAGAAGCAGGACGAGGAACAAGCATTCCTGGATCCCATCAAGTTCCGTTACCGGGAGGAGGCCGTGGTGGACGAGCCTGCCATCCCCGCCGAGGAGCAGGCAAAGCCCAGCCGCAACCGCCGCAATCACCGCAAGCCCCGCCCCGAGGGCAGTGCGCCCAAGGCAGACGCCCCCACACCCAAGGTGGAAGCCCCTGCCCTCAAGGCAGAACCCCAGCCCGAAGTTCCCGCCGAGGAGGGCGCTCAGGCAAAAAAGACCTACCACCGCCGCCGCAATTATCACCACCGCCGCAAGCCCAAAGCCCCCGGCGCTGAAGGATGAATTTAACCCGCTCCCAACCCAAAGGGAGCGGGTTTTTGCTTCAATGGATGCTCAAAATGCTATTTCTTTTTCCATCCCCGCAGGGACATGAGAAAATAGCGCACAGGGCGCAGGCGCAGCCACACCCGGCGGTAGAACCACCACCGCAGCTGTCCCGGCTGGCACAGCTTGCCCTGATGCCGGGCCGAGGTGACCCGGGCGCAGATCATGTCCCGGCTGGGCAGGATTTCAATCTCCTGCTGGGCATCGCCCACCATCAGCACCGAGCCGTCCCGGCGCATCCGGTATATCCGGTGCAGAATATAGCGCCCGCTCTCCCGGCGGTACAGCACCACATCCCCCCGCTTGGGAGCAGAATCCAACAGATTCAGGCACACCGTATCCCCATGATGCAAAAAGGGCACCATGCTGCCCCCCGCCACCGGGATTGCCACGTCCGTCTGCCCCTGGCGAAGCAGCTCACAGACCGTATCCAAAAAGGCTTCCGTATCCAAAATCAGCGGCATAGCTCCCTCCGTCAGTCGATGATGTGGTATTGGCGCAGCAGCTCAATCCGATGTTCGCCGGTGCGAATGACCTCCGCCGCAGCGGAATTGGGGTCGGTGATGCTCTCCCTGGCATAACCGAAGATGCGGCAGGTCCACGCCACCGGCAGCAGGTAGGGATGCCGGCGCAGGTACGGAAACCGACCGGAAATGCTCCGGGCTGAGGGGAAAATGGTACGCAGTACATTGCCCCGTGCCTTCTTGCCCCGCTTATCCGCCGCGGCGGCATTGAGGGTCATGTTGCTGCTGTGGACCCGGCTCCGGTCGGAGGAGCCGTAGATGCCGCCATAGAGCAGGTCTGCCAGCAAATCGGTTTCATCCACCTCAATATGCGCCCAGGCCTCCAGCCAAGCGGCATCAGCAGCGGGGTCTGCCAGATATTTCGTGCCGATTTGCAGCAGCGCGGCGGCAAAAAACTCCGCCTGGAGTTCCCGGCACTTTTCCAGAATATAAGCCCAGTCGATTTGACTGTCGTAATGATTGGCAAACAGCACCATATCACAAACCTGGCGGATGCCGAAGCCACTGTGCAGAAAATGCTTCAGCGCATGGACAATCAGGTAGAGCATATGGTCCGTGGGGCACAGGGTATACACCGACTGACCATGGATTTCCAGCGCCACCGCCCGCCGGAAGGCATCGGCAAAGAGAGCATTGCACTCGCTGAACACATCGTGATCACGGGCAAAGAGGGTCTTGTGCAGCTCGATATACAGGGGGCTGCCCGCCTTGCGGTAGGGCACCTCATAGGGCTCCAGCCCGGGCCCACCGGGCTCCATGCCGAATTGAATCATGGCACTGTGGCAGGCAGGGAACTGCGCCTCGCCGCAGAACACATCCTCGTCGCCGGAATAGCGGTAGTCCGGTTGGGAGTACAGGCTCCGGCACACGATGCCCTTGACCACCAGGGGCTTCACCTCCTGCTCCAGCAGGTGGCTGTACAGCTCCAGAAATTCCTCGGTTTTGATGGTCTGGGTCATGACGGTCTGGATGGTGGCCCGCTTGCACTCGCTATAGATTTCCGGCGCCAGTTCCACCGCGCCGGGGCATTTATACACCGCCTGAAAAATCAGGGGCAGGACATGGTGCTCCTGTGCCAAATCCAACACCTGCAGTACCGTCTCGGCATCCACCTCCGCCCCCCAGGGCGCTTCCCTATCCCCCAGGGCGCAGCGCAGCGCTTGCAGGAACAGCTCGTATCTTCGCTCCATGTCCTCACCTCCCAAAAATGTCTTTGAATGTTTATTATATCACAGTTTGTTCACATTTGTAAAGTCATTTCCAGAATTTCCTAGGTGACACGAGTAAACAAAATCAGCCCCCTCGGGAGAGGGGGCTGCGCGCATCAGCTGGCGGCCACCAGGGTGACGGTGGCAAGACCAATGTTTTCATAATGAATCTTGGCGGGGAATGCCAGAATTGCCTGGTTGATAATGTCCGCCTGGGCATTCTCCATGAGAATACTGCGGCAGAAATAGACCCACAGCTCCTCCATCTGGCTGACCCGGAGGATGTGATAGCCGTAGTCGCTCTTGACCAGAGTGTAATCCCCGGACCGGCGCCCCTCTGCCAGATACCAGTCCTTCATTTCCTTGGGCTGGTTGGACTTGCTGTACAAGCCCTCGTACAGACCTCCCTCGGCTTTGGAGCTGTCGTCATGGGAGTGCTCCTTGGCCAGGGCGGCAAAGCTTTCCTCGGTAGCCTCACCTGCCAGCCACTGATTCAGCAAACTCTGGGCTTTCACCCGGGCGGCTTCCCACTGCTCGTCAGTGCAGGTAACCTTGCCGTCGGCGTCGGTTTTGCCACCGGTGGGGCGAATCAGAATATGGCGCAGGGTGCAGGCCAGAGAACCGTCCTTCTTGATATTTTCCTTCTCAAGAGCAGTCTGATTCTCGGCGAAATAGGCATCGATGTCCGCCTGGGTGATGTTGATTTGGCCGTATTGGTGCTCAAAATAGCTATAACCCCGGTAGAAAATCTCGGTGTAACGGTAGTAATCCTCGAAGGTACAGCCCGCACCCATCTGCCCCTGTATCAGCTCATCCACAGTGTTGTAGCCGCTCTTTTCCAGGGATTTTTCCAGCTTTTCGTAGAGGTTTTCCAATTCCTTCTGCATGGCATCGTTCATGGGGATTCCCTTTTGCTCCGCCATAAGCGCCATGGACTGGTACCGGTGCCAGACCTGCAGACCGTCCGCGACAAAGTACTGCTGCCAGGAGGTTTTGGCATCGTAAAGCTGCTCATCCAGGGGCTTGGTGTAGTTCAACCCCAGGAACAGTGCAGAGGAGCCGTAGGCATCCATAAAGCTACGAACCGCCATCCAGTAGTAGGCATGGAACAGGCTGTTGGTCAGCTTGATATCGCCGATGGTTGCGACGATGTTCTGCGCCATCTCCTTAGCCTTCTGGTCGGTGACGGAGTAGCTGTCCTGGATATACACGCCCTCAGGCTCGGTGGGGGCAGTGCTGGCAGTGGCATTGGGGCTGGTGGGGTGGACAAACTCCTCCTTACAGCCCGGCAAAGACACTGCCAAAATCAGCACAAGAAGCAGTGCAACCGTGCGTTTCATCACTTCTTGTCCTCCACAAGGCTCACAACGCCCAGGGAAATCTTGCTGTAATCTACCTCGGAGGGGAATGCCTTCCGGGCATCCTCCATGGCCTTGTTACAGGTTTCGCTGATCATGGTCTGGCGGGTATAGAAAATCCAACTCAGCTCGGAGCCGGCGTAGTACATGATGTGGTAGCCGTACTCACTCTTAACCAGACCGTAGTCGCCCACCTGACGCACAGGGTCCATATACCAGTCCTTAAAGGCGGTGACGAAGTTGGTATCCTCGTCCACACCCTCGTACAGACCGCCCTCGGAGCCGGGATCCTGGGAGTGCTCGTCGGCCAGAGCGGCGAAGCTGTCCTCGGTGGCTTCACCGGCGAGCCACTGGTCCAGCATAGCCTGGGCCTTGGTCATACAGGCATTCCACTCCTCCTCGGAGTAGGTGGTATTGCCCTTATCGTCGGTCTTGCCGCCCTCAGGAACAATCAGAATATGGCGGACGGAGTGGACATCGCTGACATCCTGGATGTCGGACAGGTACATGATGTGGTAACCGTAATCGGTCTTGACCAGACCGTAATCGCCCACCTGGCGACCCTCGGCCAAATACCAGTCCTTAAAGGGCTTGACGAAGTTGGTGTTGCTGTCCAGATTCTTGTACAGGCCGCCGTTGGCGTTGGAACCGCCGTCGGTGGAGTGCATCTTGGCCATGGAGGCGAAGCTCTCCTCAGAGGCGCCGCCTGCCACCCACGCATCCATCAGGTTCTGGGCCTGCACACGGCAGTTTTCCCAGTCCGCATCGGTCTTGGTCTGCGCCACCTCAATGAGCACATGGCGCACATTGAAGGCATAGTCCGTGGCTTGGATAATGCCGGACTTCTCAAAATCCTCCTTATGCTCCTCGAAGTACTTATCGATTTCCTCCTGGGAGAAATTACACTGCTGGGCCACGTGGTTATAGTAGCTGTAGCTCAGGAAATAGACCCGGGTATACTCGTAATAGCTGTCGAAATCACAGCCGGCGCCCATCTCCCGCTTGATCATCTCGTCAGCGGAATCGTAGCCGTTCTTCTTGGCGGACTCGGTCATGGTGTCCCGGAGGGTATCGAGCTGCTCCTGCATGGAGGGAGCCATGGGGACATTCTCCTTCTCCGCCATCAGGCAAAGGGACTGGTAGGTTTCCCACTCGGCGATGGCCTCCGCCAGGAAGCTCTGCTGGAAGGTGATGCCGGCGGAGACATTCTGCTTGTCCAGCGGGGTTGTCAGGTTCATGTAATACTGGGCATAAGCGCCGTACTGCTGCAGGAAGGTGTAAACCTGCATCCAGTAGTAGACCTGCAGTGCGCCGTTGGACAGCATGGCATCGCCCATCTTTGCAACGATTTCACGGGTAGCCGCTTTGGCGACCTCATCGGAAACGGAGTAGGACTCCCGGGAGTAGACACCCTCACGGGGAGGTCCGGCGGGAGCGGTGGTTTCGGTGGGGTCGGTGGTGCTTTCGGAATCATCCTTCTTGCAGGCTACCATGGAAAACACTAGGGTCAGCACAAGAAGCAGGGCAAGTAATCTTTTCATTTTCTTCCTCCAATTGGGTAGGGTATTTCTTTATTATACACAACCATGCACCTAATTCAAGGGTAAATGTGTGAACATTGTGCCTTCTGCGGTAAATGATTGTTTAGCGGTGTAAAAAATAGCACGTCATTGCGAGCCAGCGTAAGCTGGCGTGGCAATCTCCTGACAATAAAACATATCAGTTCCCTTTAGAGGAGATCGCCACGGGCCTAAAGGCCCTCGCGATGACA
>JBGVDR010000090.1:0-21650 GCA_045119455.1 Faecousia sp. | reverse complement strand
GAAACGAACTCGGTTTTCAGGGTATCATCGATCTCTTCTCTGGTGTATTCATAGTCCACATTGCCGCAGACCTTGGTGTAGAACAGCAGCGGGTCGGTGATGAAGTAGGAATACACGCCGTTGCAGCGAACGTTGACGGTCTTGCTGAAACCAATGCGCTTATTGACCACCTCGAAAAGGATGGGGCTGGGGGTGCCAAACTTGTTGCCCTTGATTTCCTTGGTGTTGAAGTAGTAGACTCTTTGATCCTTGCCGGTGTCGCCGCCGTAGGCAAAGCGCTTGCCCACGGTCTTGAAGGTATCCAGAATGCTTCTGCCCAGGGAGCCTGCGAAGATGGAGGGCTCGGTGGAGGTGTCGTAAGTAAATTCGCCGGGCTCGGCGCAGACCTCCACGATCTTGCCCTGCTCCACAATAATCATACACTGACCGTCGGCCACGGCGATGCCGGAGCCGTTGGAGATGATGTTGTCGTTGCCCTTGGTGTTGGAGCTGCGGCCGGAAACTCGCTTCTGACCCTTTCTCACCAGAACATCGTCCGGCAGAGAATCGCAGTAGAAAAATTCCTTCCACTGATCGGCCAAAGTTCCGCCCAGTGCGCCAATACCTGCTTTAATTAGTCCCATAATGGAATCTCCTTTCTAATATCAGCCCTGTTCGCCGGGAAAATTCTTGGCGGAATAGGGGTTTTTGTTTTCTTTCGGTTGATCCGGTTGGCTGGAGCATTTACCTGCCCAGCTCAGCACTACCATCCAAAGCACCGTAATGCCCAACCAGGCACCCAGGGCAATCCAGAACCACAGAATCGACCAGCCCAGCCAGAAGTGCATACCCAGCAGAACCCAGGCCGGAATGGTCCATAGCAGGTTCAGCAGCATGCTGACCAGCAAGCCCAGCAGCCAACCGCCGGGATTGGAAGTACGCTTCATATCAGTCCCTCCATTTCTTTTACGTGGAATCCACGTATTTTGTCCATTATATCGCAATTTTTTGAAAAAATCCAGTAGGATTTCAGGGTGTAACCGGAAAAAGATTTCAGCCCAGGGTATATTTGACTTGGGGGCGGGCATAATGACTGTGGAGGTGCAATAGATGAACACGATAAAGAACATCTGGCGCAAGCTTGCCGGGAAGGGCTACTACATAGCCCTGATCCTGTGTGCATTGACCATCGGGATCTCCGGCTATATGTATTATCGCAGCGCCAGCGACCAAACTCAGCTCCCAGCCACCGATGTGGGGATGAAGACCGAGCCGGATTTACCTGCCATCGGTCCGGAGCCCACACAGCCCACCGAAAAGGATCCTACCAATCCCAGCCCGGAGCCGCTGAAAACCGGTCGCCCGGTTCAAGGCAGTACGGTATTGGGTTACAGCGTGGACTGCCTGTGCTACAATCCCACCACCCGGGACTGGCGAACCCATGCCGGTATTGACGTTGCGGCGGAAGCCGGAACGCCGGTGACGGCCGCCGCCGATGGACAGGTCTATACCACCTATCAGGACGACACCATGGGTACCACCGTGGTAATCCGCCATGCCGACGGCTATGTGACCACCTATTCCAGCCTGGATGGCAAGCTGGAGGTTGCCGCCGGTGACACGGTGAAGCTGGGGCAGACCATCGGCTATGTGGGGACGTCTGCCATGATGGAGTATGCCCTGGGTGACCACGTCCACTTCGGTGTCACCAGGGATGACCAGCTCGTGGATCCGGAGCATTTCCTCGGGCAGTGACGGTCTTCTTCTGAATTTTCCTTCCTCCTGCAAAATAGGCCGCCGGTTACCCGGCGGCCACTTTTTTAGGTTTTGTTATTCCGTGCTGATGCGAATCGTGCATCGGCGGGGAGGTTATTTAGCGAATAACCCGAATCCGCAGGACACCGTCAATCAGCTTCAGGTGCTCCACAGCCGCCTCGGACACCTGACCGTCGATGTCCAGGATGGTGTAGGCGTACTCACCCTTGGAGCGGTTCATCATGTCGGAGATGTTGATGTTCTCCGCGGCAACGGTGGAGGTGAACCGGCTCAGCAGATTGGGGATGTTCCGGTGCAGAATGGTGATACGGGCGGCCTTGGTGCAGATGCCCATGTCGCAGGTGGGGAAGTTGACGGAATTGACAATATTGCCGTTTTCCAGGTAGTTCATAACCTGCTTGACTGCCATTTTGGCGCAGTTGTCCTCGGACTCCTCGGTGGAGGCGCCCAGGTGGGGGATGGCAATCACGCCGGGCATGCCGGCGGTGGCGTCGTTGGGGAAGTCGGTGATGTAGCGCTTGACCTTGCCGGACTGCAGAGCCTCAGCCATGGCGGCATCGTCCACCAGAGCGTCCCGGGCAAAGTTCAGAATGATGACACCGTCCTTCATCATGGCGATGGTTTCAGCGTTAATCATGCCACGGGTGTCGTCCAGCAGGGGAGTATGTACAGAGATGATGTCGCACTGGGAGAAAATCTCCTCCCGGGTCTTGACCCGGACGATATTGCTGTCCAAATGCCAGGCCGCATCAATGGAGATGAAGGGGTCACAGCCGTAGACCTCCATGCCCAGCTTAATGGCATTGTTGGCCAGAGGGCCGCCGATGGCACCCAAGCCAATCACACCCAGCCGCTTGCCCTTGATTTCGGTGCCGGCGAACTGGGACTTGCCCTTTTCCACCTTCTTGGCCACATCGCCCTCGTCCTTGATGGTCTGCACCCAGTTGATGCCGCCCACCACGTCACGGCTGCCCAGCAGCATGCCGCACATGGCCAGCTCCACAACGCCGTTGGCATTGGCGCCGGGGGTGTTGAACACCACGATGCCCTGTTCGGCGCACTTGGTCAGGGGGATGTTGTTGACACCGGCGCCGGCACGGGCCACCGCCAGCAGCTTCTTGGGCAGCTCCAGCTCATGCATCTGAGCGGAGCGAACCATGATGGCGTCAGCCTCATTCAAGGCATCGGTTTTCTGGTAGTCCTCGGTCCATAGAGCCGTGCCCTTGGGGGAGATGGGGTTGAGATAGTTAATCTGATACATGGAGAAATTCGCTTCCTTCCTTGTTGTTTACCTATGTCGGTGATGGATGCTCATCCGTCCGCAATAGGCGGTCATGTTTTGTAAGGGCGATTATATACCATTTCAACAAAAAAGGCAACCCCTTTTTGTAGGAAATACAAAAATATTTCTCTGGTGGCGATATTTGTCCGCCGGAAACGGAAAAAATCGCGTTTTACCCCTTTATTTTCCGGGAAGAAGGGTGTATAATATCGAAAAATGCCTTTAAGGAGAGGACCTTATGAAATACGGATTTATCGGCTGCGGCAACATGGGCGGAGCCCTGGCCCGGGCCTTGACCAAGACTACCCAGGATGTAATTATCTCCGATCCGTCTCCCTTTGCCCGGGAATTGGCGGCGGAAATGGGCTGCGAATACGGCTCCAACGAGCTGGCGGCCAGCTGCGACCGGGTGTTTTTGGCGGTGAAGCCCAATATTTTGGGCAGCGTCCTTGCGGGCATCCGTCCCATTCTCAAATCCAGAAAGCCTTTGCTGATTTCCATGGCGGCCGGTGTATCTATTGAGCAGATTGAGAGCTTCGCCGGCACGGAGCTGCCGGTGATTCGTATCATGCCCAATACCCCTGCCGCTGTGGGCAAGGGTATGATTACCTACGCCGCCAACGAGCTGGTGGATGAGGCGACGGTGACGGATTTCCTTCGGGATATGCGCCCGGCAGGTTGTTTTGACCGGTTGGACGAGAAGCTGATGGAAGCTGCCACCGCAGTGGCGGGCTGTGGGCCTGCCTATGTGTACATGATGATTGAGGCCATGGCTGACGGTGCGGTGGCCTGCGGGTTGCCCCGGGCGAAGGCACAGTATTATGCCGCCATGACCCTGGCAGGTGCGGCGGAGATGGTGCTCAGTACCGGCGAACATCCAGGCGAGCTGAAGGATGCGGTTTGCTCTCCCGGTGGTAGCACCATTGCCGGTGTGCGGACTCTGGAGGAGCATGGGTTCCGGGGTGCAGTGGTGGATTGTATCTGCGATGCCTATCTCAAAACCCAGGAGCTGGGCAAGAAATAATTGTGGGCGCTTGCGCCTGTGGCAATCCTGTAAAAAGAGTCCCCTGTTTGATAACAGGGGACTCTTTTTATCCTTTCAGCTTCTCCGCCAGCTGGGTCACAGCGGCACGGTAGGCCTTGTTCATCCGGCACATATACTCCGGCTTGCCGTCGAAGCGTCCGGTTTCGGACAGGGTCACGGCGGCACAGTTCAAGCAAGAGCGTTGCTCCGGGCAGCTGACGCACTCCGGGCACAGGCGAATGCTCTGGCACAGCTGCCGCAGCTCCTCCCAGGCCGGCAAGAAGCCTGTGTCGAAGGGGGCGGTGAAGGGGTGGGGGAGCATGGCGCAGGGGGTCATTTTCCCGTACCAGGTCATCCAGAACTGGGATTTGGCGGCGGTGCATTGCATGGGCTCACCATTGTCCAGCTCACAGCTGTGGGGGGTAGGCACGTCCAGGTCGGCGGCCTTAATCAAAATAGCCTCTGCGCCCTCACGGTAGTAAATGTCCTTGACCATCAAATCGCCGGCTACCTCCGGATCCAACCGCTCGAAATCGTTGCCACAGCGGCGAGTTGGGGGGTAGCAGTAGGTGGTCATCCGCAGCTCCAACCCCCGAGCCTTGGCAAATTCTTCGATTTCCTGCCATTTATGTAGGTTGGTGGGCACCATTGTGGTGTTCAGGTGTACCAGAATGCCTTCTTGGGCCAGCCAGTCCAGGGCATCCACTACCGCATCGAAGGCATCCGGGTTACCGCAGAGGGCGGCATAGTCCGCCCGGCAGGTGCCGTAGAGTGTGATGTTCACCTGGGCAGGTGGGGACTGGTGCCACAGTCGGCGGACAGGCTCGGTCAGCAGAGTGCCGTTGGTGTTGACGGTGATAGACAGTCCCATCCCGGCAACCGCCTGGAAAATTTGGCAAAAATCCGGCCGGAGCATGGGCTCGCCACCGGTAAGGAGCAAAAATACCATGCCTGCATCCCTGGCTTGTTGCGCCACGGCAATCCATTCGTCGGCAGAACGCTCCTGCCCAATGGGGGCCATCTGCTCCGGGGTCAGACGCACGTAGCACATTTTGCACCGCAGATTACAACGGGGAGTCAGCTCAAAAATGCCGCTGGAGGGGATGCCCAGACCGGCGCATTTCCGGTTCAGCGCCCGGCGGATATGGGAACAGGACGTGACACTCACGGCAGAATCTCCTTTCCAAACAGGGTTTCATACCCCAGCTCCACGGCTTTGGGAATGGGACGGCAGGATAGCCGGTACACCGGAACCTGCTCCATCAGCGCCCCAAGCAAATCCAGTGCCTTGTCCATGAAGGCGGAATCCCAGCTGTTCACCAGTATCTGACTGAACAGGGGGGCAAAGGCGCCGAAGCCCAGCCGCTCGACTGCCTCATAAGGGGCTTTGTCCATCAAAAAAATGCCAGCGATGGGGGCTTGCTCCCGGCGGTAAACGCCGGAGGTGCCGCTCCAGATGGAGCCGCTGGCTACAAATTTGCCATTTTCCAGCCGAATCACCGTTCGGTCACCGTTGATAACCGGCACGTCCAGGTGGCTGTGCCACAGGTCAGCCTGGGTGGATTTGCCCGCACCGGAGGGTCCGCTAAAGAGCACCATCTTACCGTCACACAGCACGCAGGAGCTGTGGAGCAGGATGGCATCATGCCGCAGCAGAAGCCGTTCGGCGCAAATTAAATGCCCGCAGCGCAGTACCTCGGAATATTCCGCCCAGCGGGAGGCGGGATAATAGAGGGTGTGATGGCCGTCCGGGCAGAAAAGACAGGCTACCTGACATCCTTCCTCGTCGCCAAGGGCGGGGTAGATGTGCAGCCAGCCTTTCTCTGTGTGATATATTCTCGCCTCACCCTCGGAAGCAATCATCGGCTCGGCAGGGTGCAGTGGCTTTGTCAGCAGGTGAATGGTGTAGATGTCGTGAGGGGCGGCGGTGTCTTCACACCGGAGCGCCAGAAAATTATCCGGAAGGGCGATGGAGGTGGGGCAGACGAATCGCACCACGATGCCGCAAATCCGAATCTGAAATACCCGGCATTGGTCCATATCAAGAGCCGTTTACGCCGTTGGCTTGTGTATGATAGCAGATACCATCGTAGGTCTGACCGGCCTTGGCCTGAATGACGCAGTTACCCTCGGCGGTGAACCAGTTGTTGGCGGCGAAGGACTTGATAACCGCAGGCACATCAGGGTCACGAAGATAGCAGGCGGAGTCCATGTTATTGACCTTGTAGGCACAGCCGGCGATGGATTGGCTGAGCTTGTAGTGATCCACAGCGACCAACGGCTTTTCATACTTCCTTTTCATAACTCTCAACCTTCCTTTTGGGAATGCACAGGGGGCGTTAGTCCCCTGTTGAAGACTCCACCAGCACGCCGTTGACCCGAAGGATGGTCAAAAATTCCTCCACGTCGGTTTGGGCTGTGAGGGGGTCGATTTCGTAGGTTTCCAGCAGGGCTTGCACCAGTGAGAGGGTAGTCTGCTCAGTCTGAAGCAAATCAAACAGCAGCTTGCCACTTCCGTTCAAAGCCAGCAGTCCCGACAGATGACGGGCGGCAGCACCGGCGGGAATGGCGATGGTTTCACCGGCAACCTGCCGTACCATGAAACCGGGAACAATGTGCATGATACTACCTCCTGAACCACCCAATAAATGGAAACGCTTTCAGATACATGTTCAAATATTTTTCACAATCTATTATATACCAAAGAATATCAAAATGCAAGTCCTATTTTGATAATAATGACAAAAGCTTCCCGCTAAATGGGATTGACGCAGGGGGGGCGGGGTGCTATAATATACCATTATAAAAGCATATGTATTTAGTGCGGGAACATATTTCTCGAATTTAAGGGGTGCTTTGTTTGAAATACAGTAAGAAATTGCGGTTGGTTGGCTTGCTCGTGGCGGGCATCTTGCTTATTTCCGGATGTTCTAAAAAGCAGGAAAATCAGCCCGCAGTCCAAAATCCTCTGGATGGCGACTTGGTTTGCATGGAGTACAACAGCTACACCGGCTACATTGGAGGTAAATATGTCAGCAACGTGGCGGCCATGCTGGTGATGAACCAGTCCGGCGAATTTTTGGAATATGCCACAGTTCAGTGCGACATTGGTCCCCGGAAGGGCACTTTCCGCATCGAGGGGCTGCCGCCGGGGCGGATGTGCTGGGTGTTTGAGCAGGATTTAATGAGCTTGAGTCATGGTGAGCGGTTCGTGGCCATGGGCTGTGACGATTATTATTTTAATCCCAATGCGCAGACCGTCACAGACGATATATCTGTGTCTATCGACGGCAGTACCATGTCCGTCACCAACTGCTCCGAAAAGAAGCTGACCAACGTGGCGGTATATTTCAAAAACCTCTACGGTGACGGGGTTTATTTCGGCGGAGATGCCTATATGGTTACCTTCTCTGCCTTAGACCCCGGCCAGACCGGGGCTAAGCAACATTCTTATCTGGGCGACAGCTCTCAAATTGTGAAATACAGTTATCAAGAAGGCTGAGTGCGCAGCATACATTATTAATTGTCCCACCTGCCGCGTTGACCTGCGGTGGATGGCAAATACCGAAAGGAGAATGAATCATGAAAAGGATTGGGTGCGGAAAGAGGCTGATTGCGCTGGTGCTGGCTCTGACGATGCTGGTTTCTCTGGTTCCCGCGATGGCGAACCGGTCCCTGGCGGCAAAAGCGGGCGACACCTTTGCAGGCAACACCGGCCTGAAGGGCAACATCAACACCAAGGATACCATCAGCTGGCCTATCAAAATTTATGACTACATGAATGATGGTATGCTCTTTGAGTGGGCTTCTGCGGAGGATACGGCCATGTTCGCCCAGGGCGGCGGCTCCTACGGCGGCGGCAAGCCCATGCCCATGATTGATGACAAGATTCTGGGTCAGGACTATACCTCCATTGTGGGCTATTACAATGAGAAGTGGAATTCCTCCAGCCAGACATATACATATTCTGAGAACTATGCCTTTAAGTATTGGGCCAATAAGGAAGTTTATTCCTGCCAGTATGACAGCGATGCCACTGAGGTGGTCCGTTCCATTCAGCAGCCCAACGAATCGCGCCCCATGAGCCTGCTGCTGCAGTATCCTGCGGGCGCCACGACTACCAGTAAGGCCTACGGCTGGGTTTCCAACTTTGCCAAGGATGAGGGCAGATATTATTCCAAGGAAGATATCCGCTACATGGTCGTCGTCTACAAGACCAACGAAGCCTACAACGAAAAATCCGATGGCAAGGGTCATGGACTGCGTCCGTACTGGGCGGTGTCCGATAAGGCTTACTCCTCCAGCGCCGATATTTCCGATGTATCCGACAAGCTTGGCTTGGTGAGAAATGGCAGTCACACCGGTACTCTGGTGGCACAGCAGGTGATGATTGAGCCTTCCACCTCCTGGACCTATGTGGTTCTGGACATGAAGACCAACTATCAGGAAAATGGCAACGGTATTGCCGAAAACTGGGATAAAATCGGTGATGACCGCATTGCCGGTGTGGGTATGTCCATTCCCTTGACCGCTGCTGGCGAGAGAATGAACATTTCTCATATCGCCTACTTCGGCACCGAATTTGCAGCCAATGAGTTCGGCAGAAGAGCTGTGGAGTTCGACAACGACCCCGGCACTTACCTGGGTCCGACCATTAAAAGAACGGTAAAGGTTAACGACGCCGGCGATAGCTGGACGACCGTTGTATCCAAGACCGATCCTGAAAACACCAACCTGTGGAACATGGGCAGCAACCTGGCCTTTGGTTTGCTGGTCGGCTCCGGTGGTGGTGGCTGGATTGAAAACGATTACGATAAGGGTGGTACCAACACCTGGTCCAACGGCTATTATAGCTACTACATCGGCTACGATTATCTGAACCCCGGCAATAACATCAACACGGACCGGGAAAATGCCCTGTCCCAAAAGAAGATGAACTACCGGGTGTCCGACAGTATCTTCTACCTGGATACCTACGGAAAGCTGGATTCCAAAATTCCTGGCGTGAGCTATGATTTGGATGCCAATGGCAACCAAATCAATCAAAAGGTTGACATGAGCGAGCTGCCCCTGGGCTACACGCTCTACAATATCAAAAGCGGCAAGGGCGTTATGACCGCCGGTCTGCTCCAGTCCAGCCTGACCAGCTATGTGGGTCTGGACGGTCAGGAGCATCGCATCATGCAGTATAAGGACGATACCATCCACTATGTGGCTACCCTTCTGCGTGATACGCTGACCATCCCCCGGTACAATTTCTATGGCTACAACTATAACTTTGTTATGGGCTCCGAGAGCGTGGAGTATTACGAGGACTGGGACGGCGATGGCAAGCTGGATACCGCTTTCGAGGATATCGACGGCGACGGCAAGCTGGATCTGGTTCAGGAGGACCGGAATAACAACGGCGTGCTGGACAAGTCTGAGGATTTGGACTTCGACGGCAACCTGGATGTGTTTGAGGATCTGGATTACGATGGCATTCTGGATCCTGCCGAGGATATTGACGGCGATGGACACATCGATCTGTACGAGGATCTGAATAACAATGGCGTGCTGGATCCCGGCGAGGACTGGGATAACGACGGCAAGCTGGACCTAATCGAAGATTTGAACCACAATGGCGTGCTGGATCCCGGCGAGGACCGGAACAACAACGGCAAGCTGGACTTGACCGAGGATGTCAACGGCAACGGCAAGCTGGATGCCTCTGAGGATATCGACGGCGACGGCAAGCTGGATTTGATTGAAGATTTGAACCATAACGGTCAGTTCGACGAGGGTGAGGATCTGAACGGCAACGGCATCTTCGACTTGACCGAGGATGCGAACCATAACAAGGCTTTGGATCCCGGCGAGGATCTCGATGGTGACGGCAACCTGGATGTGAACGAGGACATCGACGATGACGGAAACCTGGACATCGACGAGAGAACCCTGGGCAACGGCGATGATAAGCTGGATAAGCGGGATTTGGCCTCTGCCCTCCGGGAACGGCTGGGTATTACCTTCGATTACGACAGCATCATGGCCAGCGGCTCCAACTCCCAGAAGGGCACCTACACCGCCAAGCTGGGCTCCTATTCCGATACCATCAGCAGAGTCGTTACTGTGAATGCCGATGGTAAGCCGGTCAACGGTCTTATCGGACCCTATCTCAAGTGCGCCGGCAACATCAAAACCTTCTACGACGCAGCATACTATCTGCTGCACAACCTGTTCGTGGACAATTCCTACAACCAGCTGGAAACGGATTACCGCTACCTGGTTATGAGCAAGGCCACCGTCATCGGCGGCGCCCGGGATGGCAGCGATAAGGATGCCTATGTGTTCGATGCGGGCTTTACCTTTAATGACGGCACCATGGGCACCGTTTACGACGAGGTGAAGAAGACCATCTCTCAGGCAAGCGCTGAGAGTAAGTGGCAGATTTACTGGAGTAATTACAGTGCCACCACCTTGCACCCCTTCCTGCCCATCAATGACGAGGGCGAGGACAGCTCCTCCGAGTTCCGGCCCAACTGCACTCCCTATATGCAGGATGATGGCGCCGCCAATGTGAATGAGGTGGGTGACACCTATGCCGGTCGGAATTACAACTATGTCATGGCGGCAAACGGTGAATTCGTTTACCATGCGGATGACGACCTGTTCTTCCAGTTCCAGGGCGATGACGACGTTTACATGTTTGTCAATGGTGAGCTGGTGCTGGATATCGGCGGCGCCCACTCCATCACCGACGTGTCCTTCTATATGAACGACTATGTGGAGGCGTCCTCCAAGGTTCTGGGCTCCCTGACCGGTTATATGCCGGAGATGAGCGATGCGGAGCTGGCCCGGGTTCTGGCGGATAACGGCATCACCTCCTCCTACACCTTCGGGGGCAAGACCTATGACATCGCTGAGCTGAACCGCCTGCACAAGCTGAATCTGGTGGACGGTCATGCCTACTCCATCGACTTCTACTACATGGAGCGTCATGGCTGGGGCGCCAATATGCGTATCGCCACCAACATCGTCATGACTGACCCCACCATGACCACCGACAAGAACGCCTACCAGGGTCAAAATGCCAACGGTGAATATGTGGAGGTGGAATACGGCGGTCTGGTGGATGATTCCAGCCCCATTAACTACGAGTTCGCCATCACCAACGAGGGCAACACCAAGCTCTATAACCTGAGCTTCAAGGATCCCAGCATCGGTGTGGATTTGTCCTTCAAGGACGGTCTGCTGGTATACGGCAAGCCTACGGTGGTTAATTTCACCACCACATCCGACACCACCCTGAGTGTGACTAATCTGGAGGGCGCTTTCAACCTGGATGGCAAGGTCTGCTTTACATCCACCGATGGCACCCTGACCTGGGAGGAGGATGGGCAAACCCACACCGCCCAGGCTCTGGCCATTACCCATGATCAGAACAATGCGGAATCCAATTTCCACACCCTAACTCTATACCAGCTTAACCGTAATACCCTCTACACCGACCAGATGGCGGCAATCCGCCTGGGCGGCGATGCCGGTGGTCAGGCTTCCCAAAATCCCACCACCGGCATCTACACCATCGACCAAGGGCGCACTACCCGCATTCCCGTGGCGGGCATCCGGGTTTCCGATGCCAGGGGAGGGAAGTTGGATGCTTCTGATTTGACCATCAAGGTCGATGGCTATGCCAGCCCGGAAGATTACGAAGCCGGCATCGCTATCGATACCATTACCATCAAGCTGCAAAATAACGAGCAACTCAAGCAGTTCCTTTCCGACCTGCGCGATCCCAAGTCCCAAACCTCCAGCGGTGAGGGAATCCCGATGGGCAAGAACTCCCTGTACTGGGGCGCTGGTCTGTGGCAGCATGCCACGGTAACCATCTCCGGTCTGTGGTACACCATGTCCCCGGCGGAGCAGGAGACCAAGGTTTTTGAGAACACCGTCTTCACCAACGGCTACAAGTCCTTGGACAGCCAGGATGCTCTGAAGGGACAGGCCAGCCACCGGGTCTATTCCCCCGGCGAGCCTATGTACTACCAGTGGGCGGGGCACACGGTGTTTCTGGAAAAGAGCCGGCTGTGGGCGGATGTGGTAGCCAACTCCACCGACGACAGTAATATGCTCTTCGAGCAGCAGTTGGGCATTCTTGCTTTGGGCGAGGATGTGAGCAAGCTGGTCATGGAACTGACCGATGCCCAGGGTAATCCCTTGTCAGGCTTGGGCGACAATCTATACGTCAACGGCTTCTGGACCACCTATGCCAGCCCCATCACTCCCGCGGCGGGCAACAGGGTGATATACTTCAAGAATGTGAACCATTGGGCACAAATCAATGCCTACTACTGGGCAGAGGATGATGTCACTATGGTGGACAGCTTCCCTGGTCCGGTGATGCAGAAGGTGGAAAATCAGGCGGATTTGTACTATATCGAGATTCCGGAGTCTGCCGAATACATCATCTTCAGCAATGCCGGTACCAGCCAGACGGCGGATATTCCCCTGCCCACCAACGATGCTGCCGGTATCAGCCTGTCTGCGGATAATAACGTAATCAACGTGAATTTCGCCGCCGCAGGAATGCACCGGTTCTATGTCAAGGTTACCAGCACGGACGCCTCTGTCACCGCCCGGGCTGTGGTGCCTGTCAGCTTCCAAGTCACCAAGGTCAAGGACAGCACCTTCGTGCTGGACTACGGCCTGCGGACCGAGGATTTGAATACCGGAGGCACGTTGTTCAGCGGCGACCACCTGATGGGCAATCAGACTGCAACCACGGCGACCTTGATGGGTGTTACCATCACCCAGCCCGGTTATTTTGGCACCTACAGCGCCGGTGCGGCGCAGCTTTCCAACATCAACCGCATTGACTTCACCAAAACTGCCCAGACCCGCTTCGATGTCAATGATGCGGCAGACGAGTCCGTATACCTGCAGGCGGCGGAGGGCAAGTTCTTCCTCAACAGCCGGCTGGGGGATGACGGCGTGGACATCCGATTCGTGGGCAACCGCTACACCATGGATAAGCGCCTATGGTTCACCCCGGAGCAGTTTATGGATGAACCCAGCGTCATTTGGCTTGCCCTCAGCGTCCGTGATACCGATGCGGCAAACCCCACTGACGGCGGCACCGGCGACCGATTCCACATTCCCGGTCCTGCCAATAAGTCGGAGGTGACCTACACGTTGGATATCGGAACGGAAGTCCAGATGTATAAGAAGATTACCGTTCTGCCTGCATCCGTTGTGTACTATGAGGACGACTTTGCGGGAATCTCCTACAATAAGCCCGGCGACAATGCCGGCACTTTCACCACCCTGGGCAAGGGTTCCGGCAGTCTGACCCAGAGCGTGAATCAGAGCCAGCCCTACGGCCAGGACAAAATCTACCAGACCCTTGACAATGGTCTGATTAGCGGCAACGCTCTGACGACCGTGAAAATCAGCGATACCTCTGATGTCGGCACGTTTACCTTCAAGGGCACCGGCTTTGAGCTGATTAGCCGTACCAATGCCTTCGACTCCGCCGCCTTTGTAGTGGATGTGTACGACAGTGGCAGCAATTTGGTCAACCGTCTGCCTGTGATTACCGAGTACACCAGCGTGGCAACCGCCTGCGACCACCGGTATCACAACACCAACGGCTTCTGTACCTATTGCAACAAGCACGTCAGCCACAGCTATGCCGATGGCATCTGCTCGGTCTGTAATGCCTCGCAGGTGAAGTATTACCTCAACGGCTGGATTAACGATGCCGATTACCAGGGCACCGATGACCGCTTCGGCTTCAAGGATGGACGGCTCACCGTGACCTTTGAGAAGGACAGCTATGTTTACGTCCGGGACGAGAACAATGTTCAGTACTGGACCAACGGCTATGCCGGCAATCTGGCTACCTCCGCCATGCTCTTTGAGCAGAGCGCTCTGACCACGGCGGATAAGCTCCGGGTCCCTGGCGGCATCGAGGTCACCTTTACCCTGGTAGACAACGGCGCCGGTGCCATGATCCTCAGCTATGCCACCAGCACCACCCAGGCCGGCGAGCGGACACTGTATTTCGACAATACCGCCACCGGTTGGGATGAGGTCTACATCTACTACTGGTCCGAGGTCAACGGTCAGATGCAGATTTGGCCCGGTGTGAAGATGGACCGCATCGGCGATACCCAGCTGTACAAGTATGTGGTTCCGGCGGATGCTGAGCAGGTCATCTTCAATAATGGCCAGGGCGGTGCCGGCAACCAGACCGGCGATATGCTGATTCCCGGCGATGGCTATGTCTACAACAACGGCGTCTGGTCCGAGTATGGTAAGACTGACGACAGCGACATGCTCACGTTGTTCTTTGACAATGTGGACGGCTGGGAACATGTTTATGCCCACTACTGGCACTACACCAGCCTAACCGACTCCAGCCAGACCATGGGCACCGCATGGAACGGTGTGCCCATGACCAAGGTGGAGGGCACGGGCAGCCTGTATACCGTACAGGTACCCAAGGAGATGACCATGGTCATCTTCAATGACGGCACCGGTAATCAGACCGCCGATTTGCAAATTCTCGGCGACAACAGCACCTACCGCTCCGGCACCTGGTACGATGCCCAGAATCAGCCCATCACCACCAAGCGGATCTATTTCAAGAACCTGTATGACGGCTATGTGCCCCATGTCTGGGCATGGGTCGAGGGCGGCGACAATGTGTTCGCCAGCTGGCCCGGCGGCGCCATGACCAATGTGGTGGGCACCGATTACTGGTACATTGACCTGCCGGCGGAAGCCAACCGCATTATCTTCAACAACAATAACAACGGCCTACAAACCGACAATCTGCTGCTCTACGGTCCTTATACCACCTTTGAGGGCAATGCCTGGACGGATACCATTCCTGTGGAGCAGACCCGCATCATCTATTTTGAAAATAATCAGGGCTGGGACGAGGTTTGGGCCTATGCGTACATCAACGGTGGCTCCGGGGTTGCCGAATGGCCCGGCGTGAAGATGGAGCATGTGGAGGGCAACTTCTACAAGGTCAGCGTCCCCAACGAGGCTGACATGATTATCTTCAGCAACGGCACCGGCAGCCAGACTGCCGATTTGAGCCTGCCTGCCGATGAGAGCCTGTATTCCCAGGGTGAATGGAAGACCTTCGTCGATGGCACCGGCCGGGAAATCTGCCAGGTGCCTGTGGTACGGGTGTCCGACCTGCCCTACGGTGTGTACACCGTGAAAATCTGGGGCATGCCGACCTATAACTTCGATGAAGCATACAATATCACCGGCACCAAGCCTACCTACCTCTACATCGACGGCATCCGCATCTTCCAGCCCATGACCGGCAACAACAGCGCATACCTCCCCTCCGAAGATGGTGCCAACTTTGTAGAGCTGCGGAACCTGATTCTCAACGGACAGGCGGCTATGGCTAAGTACGATGTGACTCTGAGTGCTTTTACCGGCTCCATGTTCTGGACCGAGAACCGCAACGGCAAGCTCCACGACTTCGTCACCGGCGAGGATGCGGACTACTTCGGCAACCGGGTCAGTAGCATCAATGACTATATGCTGGTGGGCCCCAATAACGAGGTCTATTTGAACGGCAACCTCGATAGGGAAGCGGTGGTGTTCTACGTCACCGAGCAGCCTCAAGCGGCGGGGCGGACCTCCAACAACCGCACCGTGCAGATTGCCGCCCGGGCAATCGACTCTGGTCTGTTTACCAACGGACACAGCTCCGGCGTGGAGGCAACTGTGTACCAGGGCGTGGTCATTACCCATCCCGACGGCTCCAGCAGCTACGGATGGAATGCCATCAATACTGTCCAGAGCGGCACCGAGCAGTACTACGTCATCGACTATGCTTCCTGCCCTTACACCGAGGAAAACGGAATCAAGACCTACCAAATTGCCTTGTATGTCCGCAGTGGCATGGTGTCGTTCACCAGCGTGAAGTGCAACGGCTTCACGATTACTTCCACCGGATTGAGTGAACCCTGTAACCTGAGCTATGTGGACGGGCAGATGATGGTCGTCCAAGACGGCGGCGCCGTGCCGGCCATGCTGACTCTGAATTTGCCTGCTGTCAGCGCTCAGCTGCGCTCCAATACCTTTGTGGATGTGCCGAGCCGGGAGGAACTGACCAAGCCGGTCCTGACCCTGGGTGCGCCTTCCCTGTCCTTCGAGGATGAGGTTCGCTACAACATTTATTACAATCTCTCCAGTTTGGAGAATGTGGAGCAAATGGGCCTGGTTACCTTCCGGGAGAAGCTGACGGATGGAACCATGGACGATGCGCTGGAGGTATTCCCCGGCTACGTCACCGACGGCGAGCGCTATATGGTTCACACCGGCGGCATCGCCGCCAAGAACCTGGGTGATACGGTCTATTTCAAGGTCTATGCCAAGCTTACCGACGGTACCTACGTCTACTCCGATGTGGCGGGCTATCATGCGGTGGCCTATGCCAAGCAGATTCTGAAGAGCGCTGCAAGCGAGGAAATGAAGGCCCTTGTGGTTTCCATGCTGAACTACGGCGCTGCGGCCCAGAAATTCCTGCATTACAAGACCGACGCACTGGTCAACAGCTTCCTCACCGCCGAGCAGAAGGCACTGGTGGATGGCTACGAGGGTGCCATGATTGACACTCTGGTGCCGGTGGAACCGGGCAAGGTTGGCGCCTTTGCCGCAACAGAGCAGGGCTTTGCCGGTCGCCGTCCCTCTGTGTCCTTCAACAGTCGCTTTACCCTGAACTACTACTTCACCACCGCCTTCATTCCTGCGGGGCAGGTGACTATGTACTACTGGGATCAGGCCAGCTATGAAAGTGCAGAGGAGTTGACCGCCGAGAATGCCACCGGTGTGGTATTCATGAAATCCAGCGACGATTCCTGCGATTTCTGGGCGGATGTCAGCGGTATAGCGGCCAAGTCTCTGGGTGAAAGTATCTATGTGGCGGCGGTTTACTCTGACGGCACCAGTACCTATTCCACCGGTGTTCTGGGGTACTCTATCGATGCCTATTGCCAGGCTATGATAGGAATCGACAGCACCATAGATCAGCTGGCTCAGAGCGTGGTAGTGTATGGTGATTACGCCAAGAGCTACTTTGCTGAGCTGATGGACTGATTCGCACTCCTAAACCCATAAGCAAAGCCCACGGCATCCGAATGCCGTGGGCTTTTATCATGTGGTGAGATAAATGATTGTTTGCGGGCATGGCCCGCGGCAAATCGCGTCACCTACCCAGGCGGTAATCGAATACCTTTGGGCACACTCGGTAACGAACGGCTCTGTAAATCGTACAGAAATGTCTGTCATCGCGAGGGCCTTTAGGCCCGTGGCGATCTCCTCTAAAGGGAACTGATGTGTTTTATTGTCAGGAGATTGCCACGCCAGCTTACGCTGGCTCGCAATGACGTGCTATTTTTTACACCGCTAAACAATCATTTACCGAGCAAAAGGAATCGGGAGGGGCGATGCCCCTCCCGGTGAAGATGAACTTAAATCTTCTCGAACTTGGCCAGCAGCTCAGCGCAGTTGTCTTCGCCAGCGCAGGCGACGGTCAAGGTGGAGCTGTATTCGCCCAGGCTGTAATCCATAACCTGCAGGATGGTGTAGGTCATGCCATACAGCTTGGAGTCGGTCCGCAGGACGGTCCGGGTTTCGCCCAGATACTGCACCTGCACCTTGCTGAAGACGATGTCGCTCATGCCAATCTTCTTGTAGGACTCAATCATGGAATCCTTGCCCAGCAGGGTCTGATCGATAATCTGCTCGTCGGTCATGTTTTTGAACAGGGCTTTCTGAGCAGAGGTCAGCTTCTGCATGAGCACGTTCATGGAGTATACGTTAGTGCCGATGGTAGCGGTGGCCTGCATGTCCATGTAGTAGGTCACGTTCTTCATAACCTCGCCCACCAGAGTGCCGTCGAGCATATTCTCCAGTTCGCCGGGCAGCTTCTGCAGCGTCTTGGCGTCCTGCAGCGTCCAATCCTCGTCCAGGGTAATGCCGATGCCCATGTACTTGTTGGTATAGGTGTAGTCCTTGACGATGCCCAAGGACAGGTTGGGGTCAACGCCCTCTGCCACGGTGGGGGTAGTAGGCTCTTCCTTGGTGTCATCCTTGTCGTCCTTGTTGCAGCCGGTCATGAACACAGACAGCATCATAACCAAAGCCAGCAGCAGGCTCAGCAGTTTCATTTTCTTCATAATGGTCATCCTTCCTTTTTTAAATCAGAGATTCCTCTCCTCAAAATTCACTATACTCCTTTTTTGCGAAAATGCAAGTCTTTCTGGTAAAAATATCCGCAAAAGAATGCCAAATGTTTTTTCTTTGCGCACAATTTGTGCTGGACAATTGCGGAATAATCTGCTATATTTTATAATAGGAGGAAATGTGGCACTAATCTACCAATTTGTGACCCATATTTCAAAAAATAATCTGAAAACGGAGGATAATCATGAAAAAGCTTGTTCAAAGAACACTCGGTCTTCTGCTGGTTCTGGCTATGCTGGCCATCCAGTTCCTGTCGCCGATTGTTCCCACCGCTCAGGCAGCCTCGGGCTCTGTCCAGACCACTGCCGCATCCAACAGCACCAGCATCCAGGATGGTGTAACCCTGCACTGCTGGAACTGGTCTTTCGCCAATATCGAAAAGCATATGGCTACCATCGCCAGCCAGGGCTATACTGCTGTCCAGGTTTCTCCCATCCAGCAGGCCAAGCAGGCGACCAAGGGCTATTCTGCCAACGACTGGTGGGTGTTCTATCAGCCTGCCTCCTTCTCCATCGACAATACCGGTAACTCCGCTCTGGGTACCAAGGCTGAGTTTACCAAAATGTGCAAGACTGCTGAGCAGTATGGCATCAAGGTCATTGTCGACGTTGTCGCCAACCACACCGGCAACGGCAACAGCGGCAGAGGCATCGCCAGCACGGTTATCGCTGACCTCCGCAACGATTCTTCCTGCTGGCACGATATTAACAGAGACACCTCCAACTACAACGACCGTTACGATATTACCCAGCACTGCATGAACGGTCTGCCCGACCTGAACACCTCCAACAAGAAGGTTCAGAACTACGTTCTGGGTTTCCTGAAGGAGTGCTGGGATGCCGGCGCTGACGGCTTCCGTTTCGACGCTGCCAAGCATATCGAGAGCCCCGAGGATCCCGGCTGCGGCAGTGACTTCTGGCCCACCGTTATCAACGGCATCAAGTCCTACGCTCCCGGCGTGTACCTGTACGGCGAGCTGCTGGACTCTCTGGGCGGCGGTCAGCCCGACTCCAACTACACCAAGTACATGAGCATTACCGACAACTCCTGGGGTAACACCGTCCGTAACAACGTGGTCAACGGCTCCAACGCCGGTGCCTTTGCTTACGGCTACCACAAGGGCGCCACCGCTGACAAGCTGGTCATCTGGGCTGAGTCCCACGATACCTACGCTGGCGAGGGCTCCGGCAGCGTTTCCGTCCGGAACATCAACAAGACTTGGGCTCTGGTCGCTGCCCGCGCCAATGCCATGGGTCTGTACCTGGCCCGTCCCAACAGCCTGAGCAGCCAGAAGCTGGGTGATGCTGCCGTCACCGGCTGGGCGAACCCCGAGGTCGGCGCCGTCAACAAGTTCCACAATCACTTCGCCGGTCAGGGCGAGTGGGTCTCCAGCGAGAACGGCATTGCCTACGTCGAGCGTGGTAACTCCGGTGTGGTTCTGGTCAACTGCAACGGCTCCAACAGCGTCAATGTCAAGGCCAACGCCATGGCCAACGGTACTTACATCGACCAGATTACCGGCAACACCTTCACTGTCTCCAACGGCCGCATCACCGGCACCATCGGCAACACCGGCATCGCCGTCGTTTATAATGCTGTCAACTGCGACCACAAGACCCACAACGTTAACGGCATCTGCCCCGACTGTAACTCCAAGGTTGCCCACACCTTCTCCGGCGACTCCTGCACCATCTGCGGCTACACCAAGCCTGCTGACAAGGTCATCTACTTCGAAAACTCCAACAACTGGAGCACTGTTTATATCTACACCTGGGACATCGGCTCCAACGAGTACACCGGCACCTGGCCTGGTACCGCTATGAAAAAGGTTACCGGCAATATCTACTCCTACACCGTCTCCGGCGAGGCTACCAACGTTATTTTCCACAATAACACCACCGATACCGCCGCCAACAAGACTGCTGACCTGGACATTCCTACCGACAGCAACAACCTGTACACCATGTCCACCGGTAAGTGGTCCGCCTACAACACCTGCAGCCACAACTGGGGCACCGGCACCGTAACTAAGGCCGCCACCTGTACTGACACCGGTGTGAAGACCTATACCTGCTCCCTGTGCAAGCAAACCAAGACCGAGACCATTGCCGCTCTGGGCCACAGCTACACAAGTGCGACTGTGACCAAGGAGCCCACCTGTACTGCCACCGGCACCAAGACTGCTACCTGCACCACCTGTGGTAAGGCTGTTACCGAGTCAATCGCAGCTCTGGGTCATAGCTACGGCTCCTTCTCCGTGACCAAGGAGCCCACCTGTACTGCTACCGGCACCAAGACCGCCACCTGCGCTACCTGCGGCAATGCCAAGACCGAGACCATAGCCGCCACCGGTCATACCTATGTGGGCGGCAAGTGCACCGGCTGTGGCATCGCTGAGCCCACTGACCTGGTTGTCTACTTCAAGAATACCTCCAACTGGTCCACTGTTAATATCTACTACTGGTCCGAAAGCAACAAGACTATGGTTACCTGGCCCGGCAAGGGTATGAGCCTGGTCACCGGCAACGTTTATGGCTATACCCTGCCTGCCGATGCCGAGTACGTCATCTTCAACGATGGCACCTCCCAGACCGACGACATGACCATCCCCACCGATGGCAAGAATCTGTATACCCTGTCCTCCAATAGCTGGAGCTCCTATACCGCTCCCGCTCCTGTGATTATCTACTTCAAGAATACCTCCAACTGGACCACTCCCTACATCTACGCATGGGACGACAACAATGCCAAGTACACCGGCACCTGGCCCGGCTCCGCTATGAAGAAGGTGGAGGGCGAAACCGGCCTGTACTACTACGAGGTTTCCTCTGAGGCCGTCAATGTTATCTTCAGTAACAACTCCGGCACCCAGACTGACGACCTGACCATCCCCACCGATGGCAAGAATATGTACGACTATTCTACCAAGAAGTGGGATACCTACGAGAAGGAATGTGCTCACAGCTATTCCTCTACCGTGACCACCGCTGCTACCTGTACTGCCCCTGGCGTGAAGACCTTCACCTGCTCCAAGTGCGGTGATTCCTACACCGAGAGCATCCCCGCTCTGAAGCACAGCTACTCCTCCGTTGTCACCGCTCCCACCTGCTCCGACAAGGGTTACACCACCTACACCTGCTCCAAGTGCGGCGACAGCTATACTGGCAACGAGGTTACCGCTCTGGGTCACACCGAGGTTATTGACGCTGCCAAGGCTCCCACCTGCACCGAGCCCGGTCTGACCGAGGGCAAGCACTGCTCCGCCTGTGGCACCACCCTGATTGCTCAGGAGGAAGTTCCCGCTCTGAAGCACAGCTATGTGGACGG
>JBGVDR010000089.1:0-2726 GCA_045119455.1 Faecousia sp. | reverse complement strand
ATGGTTTGAGTGAATTTTTGATCTTTGACAATTGAATGTTTCTGGGAAGAAAAATGCAACGTAAACCGAGCGGGAAGGTTTTAATTTAATTAAGATCTTTCGGCTAAGCGTATACGGGCGTACGACGGATGCCTTGGCACCATCAGGCGATGAAGGACGTGACAAGCTGCGATAAGCCTCGGGGAGTGGCAAGTACACTTTGATCCGGGGATTTCCGAATGGAGCAATCCAATAAGTTTTACCGCTTATTACTGCCGTCTGAACACATAGGCCGGCAGAGCCATACGCAGGGAAGTGAAACATCTCAGTACCTGCAGGAAAAGACATCAACCGAGATTGCGTCAGTAGTGGCGAGCGAACGCGCAAGAGCCTAAACCTGTGAGCCTGCTCACAGGGGTTGCGGGACCACGACGTAGCAAGCGTCAAGTTAGAGGAACGGCATGGAAAGGCCGGCCATAGCGGGTGAGAGCCCTTTACTCGAAAACTTGGCAAAGCTTAGTGGTATCCCAAGTAAGTCGGGACACGTGAAACCTTGACTGAATCCGGGGGGCCCACCCTCCAAGGCTAAATACTAGATGGTGACCGATAGTGAACGAGTACCGCGAGGGAAAGGTGAAAAGAACCCCGGAAGGGGAGTGAAATAGACCTGAAATCGTACGCCTACATAACTATTGCGGCGGTCCGCGTGGCCGTTGCAGTTTGCCTTTTGCATAATGAGTCCGCGAGTCACTCTGTGTTGCAAGGTTAACCGAGAGGGGAGCCGTAGCGAAAGCGAGTTCGAAATGAGCGTATTTTAGTAGCACGGAGTGGACCCGAAGCCCAGTGAGCTATCCATGTGCAGGATGAAGTCTCCGTAACAGGGGATGGAGGTCCGAACTTGTAGGCGCTGAAAAGCCTTAGGATGACATGTGGATAGGAGCGAAAGACTTATCAAACTGGGTGATAGCTGGTTCTCTTCGAAATGCCTTTAGGGGCAGCCTTGGTAAGGCAACAGATGGGGGTAGAGCACTGATTGGACTAGCGGCCCTGCCGGGTTAGCGACGCCTGTCAAACTCCGAATACCGTCTGCCGAGCGCCAGGAGTGAGACTGTGGGGGCTAAGCTTCACAGTCGAGAGGGAAACAGCCCAGACCACCGACTAAGGCCCCTAAACGGGACTCAGTCACTAAGGATGTGAGGTTTCATAAACAGCCGGGATGTTGGCTTAGAGGCAGCCACCATTTAAACAGTGCGTAACAGCTGACCGGTCGAGAGATTTTGCGCCGAAAATGATCGGGAGTTAAGTCCCGTGCCGAAGTCGTGGATGTACCAATTGGTATGTGGTAGAAGAGCGTTCCAGTCAGCGGTGAAGGCAGCTCGTAAGAACTGCTGGAGCGACTGGAAGTGATTATGCGGACATGAGTAACGAAAATTGGGGTGAGAATCCCCAACGCCGGAATCCCAAGGTTTCCCGGGGCAGGTTCGTCCGCCCGGGGTTAGTCGGTACCTAAGGCCAGGCCGAAAGGCGCAGCCGATGGACAACAGGTTAATATTCCTGTACTTGACTTATGAGCTTGAGCGAAGACGCGTGCAGAAAGCTAACACCGCTTCCTGATGGAATAGGGAGTGTAAGCCCGTAGGTTGGATCGTAGGCAAATCCGCGATCCTTTATCTGAAAGGTTATGCGAAAGAGAGCTTGCTCTCTGAGGGTGTGAGGCTCGGCTGCCTGGAAAAACGTCTAGTGATTATAAGTTTAGCCGTACCAAAACCGACACAGGTGGGAGGGTACTAAGATACCAAGGCGCGCGAGTGAAACCTCGTTAAGGAACTCGGCACAATAGCCCCGTAACTTCGGAAGAAGGGGTCCCCCGCGAGGGGGCACAGTAAATGGGCCCATGCGACTGTTTAACAAAAACACAGCACTCCGCAAACGCGCAAGCGGATACATGGAGTGTGACAAGTGACCAATGCGGAAAGGTCAAGGCAAGGGGTTAGCAGCAATGCGAAGCTCCGAACCAAAGCCCCCGTGAATGTCGGCCGTAACTATAACGGTCCTAAGGTAGCGAAATTCCTTGTCGGGTAAGTTCCGACCTGCACGAATGGTGTAATGATCCGGACACTGTCTCAGCCATGAACTCGGTGAAATTGTAGTATCGGTGAAGATGCCGATTACCCGCAACGGGACGGAAAGACCCCGTGAACCTTTACTGCAGCTTAGCATTGGTTCCGGGTGTGCGATGTGTAGGATAGTCCGGAGACTGAGAAGTGGTGGCGCCAGCCATCGTGGAGTCGCTGTTGAAATACGGACCTTCGCCCATCTGGAGCCTAACGCGCTAGAGTGCGGACACTGCTTGGCGGGTAGTTTGACTGGGGTGGTCGCCTCCAAAAGCGTAACGGAGGCTCCTAAAGGTGCGCTCAGGCCGATTGGTAACCGGCCGTAGAGTGTAATGGCACAAGCGCGCTTGACTGGGAGGCTGACAAGCCGATCAGGTAGGAAACTAGAGCATAGTGATCCGGCGGTACTGAGTGGAAAGGCCGTCGCTCAAAGGATAAAAGGTACTCCGGGGATAACAGGCTGATCCCTCCCAAGAGCTCAAATCGACGGAGTGGTTTGGCACCTCGATGTCGGCTCGTCACATCCCGGGGCTGGAGAAGGTCCCAAGGGTTCGGCTGTTCGCCGATTAAAGTGGCACGCGAGCTGGGTTCAGAACGTCGTGAGACAGTTCGGTCCCTATCTGTTGTGGGCGT
>JBGVDR010000088.1:0-16566 GCA_045119455.1 Faecousia sp. | reverse complement strand
CTGTCATCGCGAGGGCCTTTAGGCCCGTGGCGATCTCCTCTAAAGGGAACTGATATGTTTTATTGTCAGGAGATTGCCACGCCAGCTTACGCTGGCTCGCAATGACGTGCTATTTTTTACACCGCTAAACAATCATTTATCACCCCAATTCCGAAAATAAAAAGGAGCCGTCGCTTTCACGACAGCTCCTGAATCTTATTCTTCGGGGGGAGTAAAATAGATAATCTTATCCGTAATATCCAGTGCCTTGGGGCGATGGGTCACAATGATAACCGTCTTGTCAGTCATAGCCCGCAAATTATCCAGCAAGGTCGTTTCCGTGGACTCATCCAACGCGCTGGTGGCCTCATCCAACAGCAAAATGGGACGCTGGGAGAAAATCGCCCGCGCAATAGCAATGCGCTGCATCTGCCCCTCGGACAGACCCGCGCCGCGCTCACCCAGCAGGGTATCCAGTCCCTCCGGCAGCTCCGCCACAAATCCATCGGCGCAGGCAATCTTCAGCGCCTGCCAGATGCCCTTGTCATCCTTCATATCCGCCGGGTCGCCAAAGGTGACCACCTGCCGGATGGTGCCGCACATCAGTTGATTACCCTGGGGTACATAGGCAAACAGCCCCCGCCAACTGACGCTCAGAGGCATCTGCCCCGCCTGTCCGAGCACACTGCGGCTGCCGCTATCCAGCTCATACATGCACATGAGCAGCTTCAGCACCGTGCTCTTACCGCAGCCCGAAGGACCGCAAAACGCCACATACTCGCCTTTGCAGATGTCCAAATCCAAATCCTTCAGCACCGTACGGCTGCCGGATTTCTCCGTTCCACCCATCTCCAGGTATGTAAAGCAGGCCTTCCGCATGCTAAGCCCCTCAAACCCATCCTGGTAGTACCCACGAATATCCTCCACCGCAGGTCCCACCGAGGGCTCGGGAAAGTCCTCCGCCGCCATCAGTCGCTCGGCGCTGGCCAGCATGGTTGCGTATTTTGGGAAAAAGCCGGAGATATTCGCAATCGGCACCATGGTCTGATTCACCAACTGAATCACCGCCGTAAAGGTGCCGTAACTCAGCACTCCGTTCAAAATGCCAAAGCCGCAATAGATTGCGCCGCCCACATACATGCCGTTCATCGCCAGAGAGAAGCCGTTGTGGAACAGGCTGGAGATACGGTTGCGCTTCATGCGGGCAGTCTTATGCTCCCGCATCAGCTCCTGGGTCTGCTCCATAGCATCCCGCTCCTTGCCGAATGCCCGCAGAATCATCATACTGCCCAGCCGCTCGGAAAGGTGAATCCGCAGCTGACCATCAGCCTCCTGCACCCGGTGGTGCAGTTTTTTCATCATCTTCCGCAAGCCCCAGGTCAGCACCACGACCAACGCACCGGCAACCACAAATGCCGTACCGAACTCCGGTGTGATGACAATCAGCAGCGTCACTGCGCAGGTCATCCGCACCACCGTTCCAGCCAAACCCGGCAGAATAGAAGTCACACCATCAGCCACAACCACCGCATCGGAGGTCAATCGGTTCAGCCACTCACCGGAGTGGGTTGCCATCACCGCCGCATAATCCCGGCTCAGCAGGCACTGAAACAGCCGCTGCTTCACCGCATTTTCCACAGAAGCCCGGCTGTATTCCTCCAGGGAATAGCCAATAATCCGCAGAATGAATTGGAATGCCAGCAGTCCCAACAGGCCGGCCGCAAAGCCCCAGAATCGAGCCTGCTCGCCTGCAATGGCGCTGTCCACCAACCAGCTAAGAAACAGTGCATAGCCGGTTCCAATCATGCCCAGAAGCACGGTAATCAAAATCAACCCGGCCACATATCTTTTTTTACCCTTGACCACCTTCGCAATCCAGCGAAGGGTGGCCTTGTCGCCGCTTGTTCGCTTCATTTTACAATCTTCCTTACGATTTTACGAAGCACGCCCCAACCCCTCAGGATAAAGGCCCGAATCCAGTAAAAATCACACCAAATATGCACATACAACCGGTACTTCCAGCTGGTAACGCTGACGCGCTTGCCCTTGCGGACCACCGCCGTCAGCACACCCAGAATCCATTCATCCTTCACGCCGAACTCCCGCAGCCAGCGGTTGTCACCGCAAAGCACATAGTCGTCCTGCCGAACCTTCAGAATTCTGTGCATGATGTATTTGCCACAGGGTCGCTTGTAGAGTATGGCATCATACTTCTTCATCCGCCCCTCTGGCTTTTTATCGATAATCATCAGGTCCCGTCCTTCATGAAGCAGGGGCCACATGCTGTCGCCCACATTGGTGTACACCAACTGCCCATGCTCCTGCAAGACCTGCTCGAAGGTGGATTTATTCATCCAGAGCGCCAATGCTGCGCAGCTTGGTCAGAATCTTCTCCACATCCGCCGCGACCACAGCCTCAGAAACATCGTATTTTTCCAGAAGTTTGGCCACAATCTGCTCTGCAGTCACATCCTCCTTCAGGCAGTCCACGATAAAAGCCGCAGTGGCATTGGACCGCACCAGTCCGGAGAAGCTGGCAGCGCCGGTGGCGACCATAATCTGCTCATCACCCATCTGTTGGGTCACAAATCCTTCTTTGAGTTTCATAGTTATTCTTCCTTTCCGCTCATTCCCCGATATGCGACCAATGCCGCCTCAGGATCCATATTACATTCCAGAACATACAGTCCTGTCAGTTTCGATGTCTTGTCCACCAATTCCAGCAGCTTGCCCAGCAGCTGAGGATTGCCGGGGCGGTAGCTCTGCTGCAACAAAATCGGCAGTGCCTCCTGCACAGAAATCGGGCGAATCCGATTCTCCAGCCCCCGGCGCAAAATGCAAATTCCCTTCAGCGGCACCATCACATTGGTGCTGATGCGGTGCTTTCCGTCCCAAGGAGTTCCGCAGACCATCACCCGGTCGTCCATCACCCGCAGCAGGGGCTTATCATCATTGACCGTTACCAACCGCTCCCCAAAGTGCTCTCGCCAAAGCCGGGTATGGGTGGACTTACCGGTACCGCTCTTAGCGGTAAACAGGTATCCCTGCCCGTCCACGCTGATTGCCGATCCATGAAACAGGAACGTATCATATTGCAGCATCGCTTCCGCAATCTGTCGATAGGCCGCCAGCGTCGCCAGATACCCCGCAGGATACTCCTGCACAGGACGACCCTCCACAATATCCTCCCGGGCGGACTTTTCCCGTTCGAAATCGATGTGCTCCTGACGGACCTGAATTTTCAAATCCGCCGGTCCCTCCGCCAGATAGTCCCGGCAGTAGACCTGAAACCCGGGATACTCGGAAGCAATAGATATGTTGCGCCCCGCAAGGGCGATGGTAAACTCAGTCATAAAATACTCCATCTCTTGAAAACAGGCGCCGCCAGAAAAGCAGCGCCTGTCTTCAAGCATAGATTAATTTGGTTCCAATTAGAAGGGCCAGGGAGAGGAGTCGCCAGAGCCCTCGCCGCCGTTAATCAGACCGCCCCTAGAGGTAGCGATAACGTCCTCGGTCTCGAAAGCAATAACTTCCATCTCAGCGATTTCGTAAGTCATCATCGTCGTCAATCTCCTTTTCCGCATAATTGAGGGAAAAATTCTTCCCAATATCACAATATTATCACACACATTTGAATTTTGCAAGCATTATTTGAACTTTTTATTACGATTTAGAAGCCATTACTTAGGATAATACTTCTACTTATACCCTCCACCGTTGTTCCATCCAAGGTTGTCCAGCTGGGAGTCACCAGAATTTCCACATCAAACGCTCCCCGTGGCACACCCTGAATGGAATGGGTCATGAAGTATTTCGAATTCTGTCCAAATACCTTATATGCATCCCGAATCGCCTGACCATCCGCCAGAATCGAAGAATATACCGTCTGGGTGGTATATTCCTGCACCCTGCCGCCAACCTCAACCCAGAAGGAGACGCTGGAATAATCCAACCCATCCACCGAGGTCAGCAGACGCAGATTCGTAGAAGCGCTTTCCGCATTGGTGCCCTTCGTAATCTGATACTTTACGCTAAGCACCTTCTCATCCACAAACTTGGCATAGGCCCAGCCGTTTACCGCACCGGATTCCACCGGCACTGTGAACGCCGCATCCGCATACCAGCCGGCGAACACATATCCAGGCTTTACCGGAGCGGTATACGTCCCCACCCGATAGGGGGCGATATCCATATAATTCTCCGCCCGGGTGTACTGCTGCTTCGCCAGCACCGGACCGTTGGAGAAATCAAGTCCCCCAGGGGTAACGATATTCTGCATTTCATGGGACTGCAGGAAGGTCAGCCCCTGGCTCACCAGCGTATCGCTGCCAAGCAAAAACCAATCCTCGCACTCGTAACCAGAGTTGGGCTTGTCCTCCCCCCAATTGGAAACGGGGTCATTCCAGGTCACATCCACCGCATACCATTGCCCCTCCACCTGCACATAGTTCCACATATGCGCGCCGGGATTATCATGCACATTACTGATGGCATAACCCTCCACCAGCACACAAGGAATCTGCATGCGATCGCACAGCACCTTCATTGCTCGGGAATAACCCTCGCATACAGGACCTTCCGCATCTGCACTGCCCCGCAATGCGCTGACACATTTCCAGGGATCCATACTGCCGGGACGATTCACGGCGCTCAAATTATAGCAGTTGGTCTGGGTCAACACCCGATTGAAGTAACGCAGCTGCTCGTCCACCGGTGCGTCTGACGGACAATCCGACAGGATTCGTGCAATATCCGTTTCCATCTGATTATAAGTATCAACAATGGTCTGAGCATCCTGATATTTCAAATCCCGAATATCAAAACCTTCCGCCTGCAGGAAGAAATAAACCTCCATTGTGTACTTGGCGCTACCGGCACCATTGCTTCCGCTGTAGGAATAGCTCAGCTGCCAGGTGTAGCTGCTGAAGCCGTCTAACCAAAACACCTCAGGGTGGTCCCGGTCAAAAGCGCTGTACGCATCCACGCAGTAATCCATCATCACATCAAAGGTGTTGTCCGCATGGCTGCGAACCGCAGCCTTGGCAGATGTCGCTTTGTTGTCAGTATAAGTAAAGTTCACCGTTTTGGTCACCGAGTCAATGAGGTAATAATACCCTCCGTCCACATACTCCCCCCGGGTCGGATCAACCAGCACACCATTCATGTCATCATTGTCTTCCAGCCAATGATAGAAGGTCTGGGCATACTCAGGCAAATGCGCAATCCGGTCAATCCATCTGACATGATTTCCCTCCGACCGCGTGGGACCAAGGTCAGCGACCGACATTTCCCGGTCAAGCTCCGCCACTTCGGCGTGACCAAGTTCCAAGTATCCCTCCCCCACCGCAAACGCATCCGGCGCGGGAATTATTGCAAAAGCCAACGCCCATACCAACATTGCCGAAAACCACTTTTTAAATTTCGCCATAAGCAAAAGCCTCCTATCGTTTCTGCTTTAATTTTACCATTTTCGATGTCTATTGTAAAGTACAAACCCAATTTTCTTCACAATATCAAATCGTTTCTCGCACTACGCTGATCCCATCCAAATGCATTTCAAAACACTTCTCAGAGGTAGATATGCCCCCTTCGGAACGACAACTTAGGCAAGATAAACAATCCTCTTCCTAACGAACACACAAGCAAAAAACAGGCGCTGCCGAAGCAGCGCCTGCCATTTTTATGGAATTACATCAGACCGCCGAAGGAGTCATCCTCGTCATCCTTGGGAGGATGCTCGTACCAGGTGCTGGTAGCGATAACATCCTCGATGTCGAAGTTGACAACTTCCATTTCAGCATTCAAATACTTCATGTCATTTTCCTCCTGAAATTAAGCGTAGAAGTCGGAGATAACGATGGTTCTGCCAACGCCATCAATCTCATTGCCGTCCAGGTCAGTCCAAACAACGTCAACCTGAATCTCGGTGTCGAAAGCAGCGGCGGGAACGCCAGTCAGAGTGTAAGTAACGAAGTACTTAGCATCCTCGTTGCCGAAGATCTTGTCGGGGTTGTCGATTCTGCTGCCACCAGCCAGAATGGAGGTGTAAACAGTGTAGCAGGTGTACTCGACAGTGTTGCCACCAACGGTCACCTTGAAGGTGATGCCGGTGTAATCCAGGGAGTCAACGTAGGTAATCAGACGCAGATCAGTGGAAGCAGAGTCAGCGTTGGTGCCCTTGTTAACCTGCCACTTGATGTCGGAAACGTGGCCACACTCGGCGTCGTGACCGGAAGCGGGCAGGACAACAGCCTTCAGGTTGGTGTTCAGGGTGCAATCAGCATCCAGCCAAGCCTGGCCGCAGTCAGCGCAGTACCAGTACTCGATGTTACCGTTCTCGGAGCAAGTGGGAGCCTTAGCAGCAACGTGAGTAGCCTCAGCGTGAGCCATGGGCAGGATGACAGCCTTCAGGTTGGTGTTCAGGGTGCAATCAGCATCCAGCCAAGCCTGGCCGCAAGCCTCGCAGTACCAGTACTCGATGTTACCATTCTCGTAGCAGGTAGCAGCCTTGGCCTCGACGTGGATAGCAGCCTCGTGGGCAGCGGGCAGGATAACGGCCTTCAGGTTGGTGTTCAGGGTGCAATCAGCATCCAGCCAAGCGTAGCCGCACTCGGAGCAGTACCAGTGCTCGATGTTACCATTCTCGTAGCAGGTAGCAGCCTTGGCCTCGACGTGCACGATGGTGTGATCCTTGAAGGTCTTAACAGACATCATGTTCAGGGGCATGCCGGTACCGTTGGCATTGTCCCAGCAGGAGCCGCAGTCGGAGCAGTACCAGTACTCGATGTTGCCCATGCCGCCGCAGGGGGCCTCAACAGCCTCAACGTGCAGGATGTTGTGAGCAGCCTCGGGGTTGGTCAGCTCGCCGCACAGCATGCAGAAAGCGTCACAGGGATAGAAGTACTCGTGCTCGCACCCGGGCTCAACAGGCAGATCGTAGGACAGAACGTGCTCGCCGTCAGCCTCAGTCCAGTTCATGTAGTAAACCTTGCCAGCCTCGAACTTGATGTCGGGGGTCTTACGGTCGTTGCCGTAGTCGTTGTCCTTGCCGGCAAACAGCAGGCCAGCGGCATCGGAGGGAACCTCGATGGCGTAGACAATGTAGCCAGCCTCGGTGACGGAGTACTGCTCGGGAGCAACACCGGGCCACTCGGGGTTGGAGATGGAGCTGCCCCACCAGTAGGCGGTCAGATCCTGGAACATCCAGTTGTTCTCGTAGTAAACAGTGATCATCTCGATGACCAGGCCGCAGACGGTGCAGGTGCCATCAATGATGTCGTGGCCCAGAGCAGGAATTTCAGTCTGAGCAGTGATGACGAAGCCACAGTCACCGCAAACCTCGCCCTTGGTCAGGCCGGTCTCGGTGCAGGTGGGAGCCTTCTCAGCCTGAGCAACAACGTTGGTGTGAGTGCAGTCAGTGCTGTAGGTAGCGGTCAGCACGCCGTCCTTCAGGGTGAAGGTGACCTCGGTCTCCTGAGCCAGGGACAGCTCGGCATTGCCGTCAGAGTTGCTGGCATTGGGATCGCCAACAGCGTTGGTCCAATCAGACCAAGCAGCCTTATACAGGTGATCACCAGCAGGTACAGTCAGAGTGATGGTCCAGGAGCCGTCAGCATTCTTGGTCATGCGGTTGGAATCATCGCAGGTGTTCCAATTGTTGTTCAGGCCACGCAGGTAGTAGTTTGTATCCTGCTCAACAGTGCCACCGATAGTGGTCCAGGCGCCGCTGCCCCAACCGCTGACAACATAAAGCACATTGTCATCAGAGGGGATGCTCAGGTCACCGGTCTGGTTCCACTTAGCACCCCAATCCAGAGTATCGAGCTTGCCGGGATCCATACGGCAGAAAATAACCTTGGTGTAACCGCCCTCGGGAACGACGACCTCATAGGTGCCATCGTTGTCAGAGTCGGCCATCTTAACCCAAGTATTGCCGCTATCACCGAAGAAGTAAGCAGCGAACCAGGGGCTGGCCTCCAGCCAATTACTGCTGGGGGTCATGTACAGAGTGGTGCCAGCGGCATCCGCAGCAAAAACAGCGGGAACCATGGACAGCACCATTGCGAGACAAATCAGCATAGCGACCAGTCTCTTGCTAGTTTTGAACATAGTTTTTCCTCCTTAAAATTTTGTGGTTTTACGGGTATAAAGCCATGGTTATTATAAAACATTTTTCACTCGTATGGAAGTGACATTCCCGCCAAAAAAATCCCATTTCTTTCGTGCATAATGCCCATTACCCAAACTTTATCCGCCATATGCGGACATCTGCCGCCCTATTGCACACGCTCATTTTACCGTACTAAAGGCGCACCTCGCATTATACTCCCTTCATTGCATGCCAAAAAAATAGCCCCGGTGCAATACGCACCGGGACCCAACTCACGCTTCAATATACCATTCCGGCAATTCCCGCAGGGAGCCGCACCCCTCGAACATATTGTTCATGTTCTTTACAAACTGCATATCCAGCTTCTCGATTCCCTGAATCTGCGACAGGCTCCCCATCCCCATAAACCATTCCTCCGTGCTGGCCGGAGCAATCCGTTCCAGGATAATCACCTTCGTAATGGGGGTTTTCAGCTCATGACTTTCGCCACAGGACAACCGCCCACCGGCGGCACAGGCAAGGACCGGACATTCCGGCTTCAAGGGTAGGCCGTACTGATCAACACCCCAGGTCTCCACCGGGTAAGTAGCCAGAATCATGGTGTCCCCAAAAACTGACACATATACCGGCGTGGGGTCGTTCCGACCAACAGACGGCTGGGTCGGGAGGGACAAAATAGGGTCACTGCTCCGGCTGGGCTCGGTCAGTGACGTCTTTGCCTGCTCCTTGCATCCGGTAACCAGCACCAGGAGCATACACGCCAGCACAACCGCCATCCATTTTTTCATGTTCATCCCTCCAATCGGTATATATTATATAGAATATCACTTCCCCGCGCCCCTGTCAATCATACATTGATGTTTTAAATGATTGTTTAGCGTAGGAAGACAATCTCTGCACCCTTGCCCCTTCCCCTGATGCAGCTGTCAAAAATCAGAGATTTTCGACTGGGGGCTTAAAACACGGGTGTCACTCCGTCCTTCCCGGCTTATGCCGCCAGAGGTGCAACCATACCGCTAATCAATCATTACCGCTTCTCGACCTTTCATAAATGGATGTTGACAAATCAACTTTTATGCGCTATAATACCTATGACAACATTTCCAGGAGGTACTCTCATGGTCAACCGTTTTGAACAATTCACCGGTCTCATCTCTGCCGGCAACCGCTGCGTGCAAAAAATCGAGCGGGACGAGATGGAAAAATTCGGTTTGAAGGGTGCTTACGCCCAGTATCTGTTGGCCATGGCCCGCTACCCCCAGGGCATCACCGCCGCCGAGCTGTGTGAGGTCTGCGACCGGGACAAGGCCGCCGTATCCCGTATGCTCTCCGAGCTGGAAAACAAAAATTTGATTTGCCGGGTTAATCCCGCTGAGGGTCAATACCGCAGCCGCCTTACCCTGACCGATTCTGGTCTGCAAGCCGCCGATTTTGTCCGCCGCCGTGCCACCATTGCCGTGGAGCTGGCAGGTCAAGGTCTTACCGAAGAAGACCGTCAGGTTTTCTATACCTGCCTCACCCGCATCGCCGCCAATTTGGAGAACCTGTGCCAAAATGGACTGCCCGACGAACTGTAAAGGAGTATTTTATGAACGTTAAAATTATTATTGATTCCACCGCTGATGTAACCCCCGCTGTCCGGGCCAAATGCACCGTTGTGCCCCTGACCGTCCGCTTCGGCGATACCGAGTACATTGACGGCGTGACAATCACCCATCAGAAATTCTACGAAATGCTGATTGAGAGCGACACGCTCCCCACCACTAGCCAGCCCACCCCCGATGCCTTCGCGCAGGAATTCCGCAAGGTCGCCGAAGCCGGCGACAAGGCCGTGGTACTGACCATCTCCTCTATGCTCTCCGGCACCTACCAGAGTGCCTGCATCGCTGCCATGGACTACCCCGACAGCGTGTACGTAGTGGATTCCCGTTCCGTTACCATCGGCTCCGGTATTCTTGCCCAACTGGCTGTGGAACTGGCCGAGCAGGGTCGCACCGCCGAGGAAATTGTAGAAATCCTCAGCGAGCAGCGGGATAATGTCTGCCTGATTGCCATGCTGGACACCCTGGAGTACCTGAAAAAGGGCGGCCGCATCTCCAAAGCTGTGGCTTTCGCCGGCGACCTGCTGTCCATCAAGCCCGTCATCAGCGTCCCCGACGGTCAGATTCACATTCTTGGCAAAGCCCGGGGCTCCAAGCAGGGAAACAACCTGCTGGTACGGGAGATTCAGAAAGCCGGTGGCGTGGACTTCTCCAAGCCCTGCCTGCTGGGCTATACCGGTCTGAACGACGATTTGCTGCAAAAATACGTCCGGGACAGTGCCGAGCTGTGGGAGGGGCATGTTGACCTGCTCTATACCGCCCATATTGGCTCCGTCATCGGCACCCATGCCGGTCCCGGCGCCATCGCCGTGGCCTTCTTCAAGGGTAACAAGGGATAATTTTCTATTGTAAATGATTGTTTATATTGTAGGGCAGTGGCTTGCCCCCGCCCTACGGCACGATACATGCATGTTTAGCGGTGAATCACAAGTGTGTCATTGCTATACGATTTATAGAGCCGTTCGTTGCCGAGCGTGCCCAATGGTGGACGATTACCACCAGCGTTCGTAGCAAATTTACGGCGGCCATGCCCGCAAACAATCTTTTATCGCATCATAAAATATCATGGCGAGCCGGGATTCCGGCTCGCCATACATTTTTATTCTCCCAAAACCTCCACGATTTCACCAATGTACATATCGTGCAGATCTCCGGCGGCATAGTGCTCCGCCAGAATAGATTTGTCCACAAAGCCCTCCGCCACCAGCGGTGCCCGGTACAGCTTCTTGCAAACCAGCACCAGCTTGGCCTCAGCAAAGTAGGTGTAACCCTCCCCAAACACCGGGGTCAGCCCCACCTTGGCAACCTTGTTCTCATCCCGCCCGGAATGGCTTCCCAGATATCCCAAAGCCTTCTTGTATTCCTCCGGGAAGAAGCACAGGGTGTACAGCTCCTCCCGATCCACGAATTCCTTGGTGTACCGCTGAGGACGCACATAGGCCACCGCCGTGGGCAGTCCGCCGCCGTGACCCCAAATAGAACCCAAATGCCCCCAGCTGGCAGTCATAGTATTGTACCCCCGCTCCTGACAGCCGGCGCTGAGCAGCATCCACTCCTTGGCAATCAGGGTCATGGGGTTGATTTTTAGTTCAGTCAAATCGATTTTCCGCATCTCAAACCTCCGCAATCACTTCGATTTCTACCAGCACGTTCCGGGGCAGGGCCTTCACCGCCACGCAGGAACGGGCAGGCTTACCGGTAAAATACCCGGCATACACCCCATTGAACTCCGCAAAATCTCCCATATTGCTGAGAAAACAGCTGGTCTTGACCACCTTCTCCAGGGAAGAACCCGCCGCCTCCAGCACCGCCTTCAGGTTCTCGCAAACCTGCACCGCCTGGGCCCGGATGCCCTGGGCGGTAATCTCACCGGTGGCAGGATTGATGGGAATCTGACCGGAGGTGAATACCAAGCCACCTGCTACCACCGCCTGAGAATACGGACCGATGGCGGCCGGTGCATAAGGTGTATAAATAATCTGGCTCATACAAAAACTCCTTCCTGTTTTTGTCCATTGTAACCCCTGCCGTCCATTCCGTCAATACATTATTATATAATAGATGCTTTTTCCATGCAATTAAATGTCCTCCCTTGGAATACATTTTCACACTTCCTTGTGAAATGTTATAATTGACGCAGGAAAATTGTACACCATCTGTCTAAGATTCACAAATGTTTGTATATTTATTCATCCTTCCTTGACAATTCCCCGGTTTCGATGTATAATCCATTGCATAACAAAGAATACAACCCTAGGAGGTTCTCATCATGAACAAAGAAAACATCAAGAAGGTCGTCCTGGCCTATTCCGGCGGTCTGGACACCTCTATCATCATTCCCTGGCTGAAGGAAAACTACAACAACCCCGAGATCATCGCCGTGGCCGGCAACGTCGGTCAGGCTGACGAGCTGGAGGGGCTGGAGGCCAAGGCCATCGCCACTGGCGCAAGCAAGCTGATTGTCGCCGACCTGGTGGACGAGATGGTGGACGAAATCATCATCCCCTCTCTGAAGATGGATGCCAAGTACGAGACCTACCTGCTGGGCACCGCTTTCGCCCGTCCCGTCATCGGCAAGAAGCTGGCTGAAATCGCCATTGCCGAGGGCGCTGATGCCATCTGCCACGGTGCTACCGGCAAGGGCAACGACCAGGTCCGTTTCGAGCTGGCCATCAAGCGCTTTGCTCCCGAGATGAAGATTATCGCCCCCTGGCGTGAGTGGGATATCAAGTCCCGTGACGAGGAAATCGACTATGCCGAGGCTCACAATGTTCCTCTGAAGATTAGCCGTGAAACCAACTACTCCAAGGATAAGAACCTGTGGCACCTGAGCCACGAGGGTCTGGACCTGGAAGATCCCGCCAACGAGCCCCAGTACGAGAAGCCCGGCTTCCTGGAGATGGGCGTTTCTCCCCTGCAGGCTCCCGATGTGCCCACCTACATCTCCATCGACTTTGAGGCTGGCGCCCCCGTTGCCTTCAACGGTCAGAAGATGAAGGCTTCCCAGATTATCGCCGAGCTGAACAAGGTTGGTGGTGCCAACGGTATCGGCATCATCGACATTGTCGAGAACCGTCTGATTGGCATGAAGGACCGCGGCGTCTACGAGACCCCCGGCGGCACCATTTTGTACTTCGCCCACGAGCAGCTGGAGATGCTGACCGTGGACCGGGATACCCTCCATGTTAAGCAGAAGCTGGCTGTGGACTACGCCGACCTGATTTACAACGGCAAGTGGTACTCCCCCCTGCAGGAGGCTCTGACCGCTTTCGCCAACGAGTCCAACAAGTATGTCACCGGCACCGTGAAGCTGAAGCTCTACAAGGGCAACATCATCCCCGCCGGCACCACCTCCCCCTACTCCCTGTATTCCGAGAATCTGGTCACCTTCGACGAGAGCGACTACGACCAGAAGCAGGCCGAGGGCTTCATCAACCTGTGGGGTCTGCCCACCACCGTCCAAGCTCTGAGAGAGCAGGGCAAGCTGTAATCCCAAAATTCACCCCTATAGGGGCCGATGCCCTCATCGGCCCCTTTCCTGGATTTATTACGAATATTGTGGGGCGATGTAGGCATCGCCCCCTACGACTTTTCTTTGAGAGGTTCTATTTATGGCAAAAATGTGGGCCGGACGTACTGACGGCGCAACCGAAAAGATTGCGGATGATTTCAACTCTTCCATCCGCTTTGACAGCCGGATGTACCGGCAGGATATCACCGGCAGTATGGCCCACGCCGCCATGCTGTCCTACAAGGGCATCATCTCCCAGGCCGACGCCGATACACTGATTGCCGGATTAGAGCAGATTCTTGCCGACATCGACTCCGGCGCTCTGGCCATCGACATGGAGTGCGAGGACATCCACATGTTCGTGGAGCAGGTGCTCACCGAGCGTCTGGGTGACGTAGGCAAAAAGCTCCACACCGCCCGTTCCCGCAACGACCAGGTGGCTCTGGACATCCGGATGTACCTGCGTGCAGAAATCGACGAAATTTCCGGCTATGTCCGCCAGCTTATCACCGCCGTTACCGGCAAGGCAGAGGAATACAAGTCCGCCATCATGCCCGGCTACACCCACCTGCAGCGTGCACAGCCCATCACCTTCGGCCACCACCTGATGGCCTACGCCATGATGCTTCTGCGGGATCTGGACCGTCTGGCAGACTGCCGCCGGCGCATGAACCAGTCCCCCATCGGCTGCTGCGCTTTGGCCGGCACTACTTACGATACCGACCGGGACTTCGAGGCCGCCAAGCTGGGCTTCGATGGCATCTGCATGAACTCCCTGGACGGCGTTTCCGACCGGGACTTCTGCGCCGAGCTCATGAGCGTATTGTCCATCCTGATGATGCATCTGTCCCGTTTTTCTGAGGAAATCATCCTTTGGTCCAGCTGGGAGTTTAAGTTCGTGGAGCTTAGCGATGCCTTTACCACCGGCTCGTCCATCATGCCCCAGAAGAAGAATCCCGACATGGCAGAACTGGTCCGCGGCAAGACCGGTCGGGTCTACGGCGACCTGATGGGTCTGCTGACCACCTTGAAGGGTCTGCCTCTGGCCTACAACAAGGATATGCAGGAGGATAAGGAAAGTGTCTTCGACGCGGTGGATACCGTGAAGATGTGCCTGCAGGTCTTCGCCCCGATGGTGGCCACCATGACTGCCAACACCGCCAATATGCGCCTGGCAGCTCAGAAGGGCTTTATCAACGCCACCGACCTGGCCGACTACCTGGTAAAGAAGGGTCTGCCCTTCCGCAGCGCCTATAAGATTTCCGGTCAGCTGGTTGCCCTGTGCATCCGGGAGAACACCGTGCTGGAGGACCTGCCCCTGGACACCTATCAGCAGTACAGCGACCTGTTCGACACCGACCTGTATGAGGCCATCGATCTGATGGTTTGCGTAGAAAAGCGCATCAGCAAGGGTGGCACCTCCGTCGCTTCCGTGGAAGCCCAGATTAACTACGTGAAAGAAGTTTTAGCCAATGACTAAAGTATTCATAGACGGCAGCGCCGGCACCACCGGCCTGCGGATTGCCGACCGCCTTGCCGGCCGGCAGGACATCTCCCTGCTGAAGCTCCCCGAAGAGCTCCGCAAGGATACTGCTGCCCGCAAAGAGGCCCTGTTCGAAGCAGACATTGCTTTCCTGTGCCTGCCCGATGCCGCTGCCATCGAAGCGGTTGCCTTGGCCCAGGGTAGTCAGGTTCGCATCATCGATACCTCCACCGCCCACCGCACCAACCCCGATTGGGCCTACGGCTTTGCGGAACTGTCCGGTTCTCACCGAAGCGCCATCGCCAATTCCTCCCGGGTGGCAAATCCCGGCTGCCACGCCAGCGGCTTCATCGCCTCGGTCTACCCCCTGGTTGCCGGCGGCATTCTGCCGGCGGACTTTCCCCTGACGGCTTATTCCCTCACCGGCTACTCCGGCGGTGGCAAGAGCCTGATTGCGGAATACGAAGATTCCAACCGGGATCCCCGGCACGACAGCCACCGCATCTACGGCACCACCCTCAAGCACAAGCACCTGCCGGAAATGCAAAAAATCTGCGGTCTGACCACCGCCCCCGTGTTCTCCCCCATCCTAGGCGATTTCTACGAGGGCATGGCCACCACCATCCTGCTCCCCGGCTTTGATGCCGCCCAGGTTCACGATTGTCTGAGCGCCCATTACGAGGGCCAAAAGCTGGTCAGCGTCGCACCTCTCGGCGGTGACGAGAGCGTGATTTACGCCAGCACCCTGGCAGGCAAGGACTCCATGCGCTTGAGCGTCAGCGGTCACGAAAGCCAGACCATGGTCACCGCCATTTTCGACAATCTGGGTAAAGGTGCCTCCGGTGCCGCCATCCAGAATATGAACATTCTCCTGGGCGTGGACGAAACCACCGGTCTTGACATCTAATCGCACGTCATTGCGAATCGGCTCATCACAAAATTTATTGTAAGGATATGACGTTATGAAACTGATTACTGGCGGCGTTTGCGCCGCAAAGGGCTTCAAAGCCAACGGCCTGCATTGCGGTATCCGCAAGAACCACTCCAAGAAAGATCTTGCCCTCATCGTATCCGATGTCCCCGCCGCCGCAGCCGCCGTCTATACCACCAATCTGGTCAAGGGGGCGCCCCTGACCGTCACCAAGAACAACATCTCCAACGGCATCGCCCAGGCAGTCATCTGCAACAGCGGCAATGCCAACACCTGCAACTGGAACGGCATTCAGATTGCCGAGGATATGTGCGCCCTGGTGGAGAAGTCCACCGGCATCGCCGCTTCCGACGTGGTGGTTGCCTCCACCGGTGTCATCGGTCAGGTGCTGGATATCACCCCCATCGCCACTCATATGGACGCTCTGGTAGCCGGCCTGTCCTACGAAGGCAGCCTGAACGCCGCCCAGGCCATCATGACCACCGATACCATCTCCAAGGAAATCGCCGTGGAGTTTACCGTAGGCGGTAAGACCTGCCACATGGGCGGCATTGCCAAGGGCAGCGGCATGATCCATCCCAACATGGCCACCATGCTGGTGTTCCTGACCACGGACTGTGCCATCGCACCTGATATGCTCCAGAAAGCACTGTCTGGTGATATTGCCAACACCTTCAACATGATCTCTGTGGACGGCGATACATCCACCAATGATATGGTATCCATTCTGGCCAACGGTATGGCCGGCAATGAGACCATCACCGCAGAAGGTGAGGCCTTCAACACGTTTATGAAGGCTCTGAACACGGTTACCATCGCACTGTGCCGAAAGATTGCCGGTGACGGTGAAGGTGCTACCAAGCTGCTGGAGTGCAAGGTTACCGGCGCGGCTGACCTGGCTACCGCCAAGACCGTTGCCAAGAGCGTCATCTGCTCCAGCCTGCTGAAGGC
>JBGVDR010000087.1:0-72932 GCA_045119455.1 Faecousia sp. | reverse complement strand
GAGAAGGCTCGTGGTATCACGATCAACACCGCTCACGTTGAGTATCAGACCGACGCTCGTCACTATGCTCACGTTGACTGCCCCGGCCACGCCGACTATATCAAGAACATGATCACCGGTGCTGCTCAGATGGACGGCGCTATCCTGGTTATCGCTTCTACCGACGGCCCCATGGCTCAGACCAAGGAGCACCTGCTGCTGGCCCGTCAGGTTGGCGTGCCCTCCATCGTTGTCTTCATGAACAAGGCTGACCTGGTTGACGACGAAGAACTGCTGGAGCTGGTTGAGATGGAGATCCGCGAGACTCTTAACTTCTACGAGTTCCCCGGCGACGACACCCCCATCATCAAGGGTTCCCCTCTGAACGCCCTGATCTCCGAGTCCAACGACAAGAACGCTCCCGAGTTCGCTTGCATCAAGGAGCTGATGGATGCTGTTGATACCTACATCCCCACTCCCGACCGTAAGGCTGACATGCCCTTCCTGATGCCCGTTGAGGACGTCTTCACCATCTCCGGCCGTGGCACCGTCGCTACCGGTCGTGTCGAGCGTGGTATCATCAACAAGAACGACAAGGTCGAGATCGTTGGCCTGCGTGAGGACAATCTGGACACCACCGTTACCGACATCGAGATGTTCCACAAGCTGATGGACTTCGCTGAGGCTGGTGACAACATCGGTGCTCTGCTGCGTGGTATTGATAAGAAGAACATCGAGCGTGGTCAGGTTCTGTGCAAGCCCGGCTCCATCAAGCCTCTGACCAAGTTCGCTGGCCAGGTTTACGTCCTGTCCAAGGAAGAAGGCGGCCGTCACACTCCCTTCTTCAACAACTATCGTCCCCAGTTCTACTTCCGTACCACCGACGTTACCGGCATTATCTCCCTGCCCGAGGGCGTTGAGATGTGCATGCCCGGCGACAACGTTGTTATGAACGTCGAGCTGATTACCCCCATCGCTATCGAGAAGGGCCTGCGCTTCGCTATCCGTGAGGGCGGCCGTACCGTCGGTTCCGGTGTCGTCACCGAGATCTACGAGTAATTCTTGACTCATTTCAATACCCCGGCTTCGGCCGGGGTATTTTTATCCGCGTTAATGAAAATCCAACGGGCCATTTTGCCTAAATTCGTCAAAATGGCCCGCTGGATTAGATATACTTTAGTGGTGCATGATTTCCACCCGATGTTGTCGCTTTTCTTAGATAATTTCCATCCTGCGAAACTCGTCTAAAAATTCGGAAATATCTTGCGCCGCTTCCTCTGCGCTGACATCATATTCCTTTAACACGGCGTCTAAAATCTCACTCTCTGCATTTATCTGCGGCAGTATATCCCAAATAAACGCGGCCATCTCATTAAGAATAAACATTCCTGTGGTGGATAGGATCGTCTTTCCCACAGGCACCAAAATACAGTCACCGGCGATATCCCGCTTGATTAGTGCTTTTTTAATCTCCATGGTTTAACCCTTTCGTTTTATGTATTCCAGCCTTGTTTGTTCAATAAAAGCCTCCGTTTGGCGGCACACATAGGTAGGAACCTTGTCAAAAGCCCCGGTCTCTGTTACACACACTGCGGCACAGGCGGGGCACACATCCCGGTTTGTGCAGGTTACACACTCAGTGGGAGAATGCAGTTGCTTCACGTCGTTTCGGATGGATTCCCATGCAGCTGCGAACCCGTTTTCCAGGGGATAGGCTACGGGACTGGACATCATACCGCAGGGGAGCATTCTACCGTCCCATGTTACCCAAAAACTGGTACTGCCTGCCCGGCAGCGAATCCCTGTTTCCATTTCTGCTGCACGCAGACAGCTTTACATTGAATGAGTCTGTGGATAGTGACAGTATCTATACGGTTGTTCCCGCCGGAAACGGCGCAGGCATGGATGTCGCATCCGTTCTGTTGTCGGATAACTACGCCCATATCACAGAGTGTAAGTATAGCTCTGGCGGAAAAACGACGATACCAACGAAAAGAACCGTTGCACTCAGCAACGGCAAGGCTCAAACAATCACCGCTACCAAACCGCCCTTATCTGGAAATGTATATACCATTTCTACTCCGGGTCATCTGAAGTGGCTTCAAGAAAACTGCATTACAACTTCGGCGGATAACGGCCATTTTGATGGCTATACTTTCAAACTGATTAACGATATTGATATGATGCTGATTCCGTTTACTCCTATCGGCGGCTGTGATAGCAATAACAGCGACGGTCAGACAGCATCGAAGGCCTTTGGCGGTATTTTTGACGGCAATGGATATACGATTCATAATCTGAATATTGTCACAGCGAATAACAATGTCGGCTTATTTGGCTATCTGCGTTTTGCAACTGTAAAAAATCTGACACTCTCGGGCGGAATGGTTACGGGCAATAGCTATGTTGGCGGACTGGCTGGCTTTGTTTCCGGCTCTACGATAGAAGATTGCTATGTGGATTTGGTGGTTTACTCTCCTACGGGATCTAAGGTTGGTGGTGTCGCTGGCTTTACAACAGGGGGAACCACAGTCAATCGCTGTGCAAACTTTGGTCACGTGGTAGGTACACTTTCCAACGGTATTTTCGGCGGCATTGTTGGACAAGGGGTGGGATTTAAGACTAACTATATTACAAACTGCTACAATAGAGGTCCTGTTACTGCTCATGGATCTTCCAGCAGTTCCCTGTCTGGCGGTATCATTGGCTACACAGGTTCAGCAGCATATCATATTGCTAATTGCTATAATGCGGCTCCTATCGTAAGCTGTGGTACAGGAAGAGCGATTATCGGCACAAACGGTAGTGCGACGACCTATTCTAACCTTTACTATGCGACAGGGTATCATGGGGCTACAAGCGGACCTGTGAGTGATCCTGTTGCTTACAATCAGTCTGCTATGAAAACGCAACATTTCGCCGACACCTTGGGGTCGTCTGTGTTCACTTATGTCCCCAATCTCAATGATGGCTACCCCATTCACTGGAATGATATTCATTACGGCGCAACCAGCCATACTGAGTATACAGGTGTTGTGACAAACGATGCGTCCTGCACGGCATCCGGTATTATGACATATACTTGTAGCTGTGGACATAGCTATACAGAGGTTATTCCCGCGACGGGCCACAGCTATAGCCCCAAGGTGACCGCTCCGACCTGCACCGAAGACGGCTACACTACCTACACCTGTTCCAACTGCACCCACAGCTACATCGGCGACACCATGGCGGCTGCCGGCCATAGCTACGAAAGCGTGGTTACCAATGCCACCTGTACCCAGGCCGGTTCTGTTGTATATACGTGCTCCGGCTGTGGCGACAGCTACACCGAGAGTATCTCAGCCCTGGGCCACAGCTTTGTTGACGGCGCTTGCGCTCTCTGCGGCGAGGAAGACCCCAGCTATGTGGTACAGCCTACCATCACCGTTGGCGCTCCTTCTGTCAGCTTCGAGGGCGAGATTCGCTACAACATCTACTTCACCGCTGAGAATTTGGATGACGTGGTGGAGATGGGTCTGGCCCTATAGCCATGTTGAACTACGGCGCCGCCGCCCAGCAGTCCCTGGGCTACAAGACCGATTCCCTGATGAACGCCGGTTTGACCGCTGAGCAGAGGGCCCTGGTCGCCCCTTACGATGCCTCCATGATGGATGATATGGTGGCGGTGGACCCTGCCAAGGTCGGCCGCTTTGCCTACAATTCCGCTGGCTTCACCAGCCGGAAGCCCTCCGTCTCCTTCGACGGCACCTTTGCCATCAACTACTACTTCACCTCCAGCTTTGCCCCCAAAAACGGAATGAAGCTGTACTACTGGACTCTGGCGGACTACAATGCCGCCGATGTACTGACCGCTGAGAACGCTACCGGCTCCATGGATATGACGAATCTGGGTGGCAACCAGTTCTGGGGCCAGGTGGACAGCATTGTGGCGAAAAATATTGATGAAACGGTATTCGTCGCTGCCGTGTATACTTATGGCAATGTTGAGTGCGCTACCGGTGTACTTCCTTACTCCGTAGGCGGTTACTGCGAGGCTATGATTACCGCCGAGGCCAACGCGGAATCCCAGCCCATGACACCCGTCTGCTCCGGTGCCGCCGTGTACGGCTACTACGCTAAGCAGTATTTCGCAAAGCTGTACGCATAAGCTCGAAAACGGAAGATCACTCCAAACCAAAAGCCCGTGGCTCCCGCCACGGGCTTTGACTGTTGCAGACAAAAATGATGAATTCCTATTTTTGTTGGCTCCACCTGTGTACCAATGTCCCTAACTTATTGATATTGACCTTTCGGCGAGGGCGTTTTTATATTTTTTTGAAATTTTCTTCATGTACTGGATTTTCCTCTGAATCCATGATACAATAAATAAAAAAGAGGAGGGTCAGGATGAGAGTATTCAGAATTGCAGGCAGAATATTGATTGGAGTCCTGGCCGGACTTCTTTTGCTATTAGTACTGCTGCACCTTCTTGTGACAGTCCTTTATTTTGACTTTTTTAATCATGCCAAAGGGGAGTTTATTATACCCGGCTTGGATACACCCTTTGTACCTCAGGGCTTTGACTACATTCCCGGTCAGGGTCAGTATTTGATTAGCGGGTATATGAACGATGGCACCGCTTCCTGTGTTTATGTGCGGGAAAGCGATGGCGATGTGTTTTGCACCACCTTACAGCAAACAGATGGTGGCCCCTACACCGGTCATGCAGGTGGCATTTGCCATAATGGGGATTATGTATACATCGCCGGTGAATCCGGCGTGGATGTATTTCTTCTGAAGGATGTCCTTTCGGGGCAATCAGCCCGGATGCAGGGTACTGTGAATACCGGCTATGAAATGGCCTACTGCGGCTTCTATAATGGTTATTTGCTGGCGGGTAATTTCTATTATCCCGGCACCTTTGAAACCCCTGCGAACCACCGGATTGTTTCCCCGGCGGGGGACTCCAACACCGGACTGATGACTGTGTTCGTCATGGATTCTACGGCGCAGTTCGGCATCAATTCCGTTCCCGTTGCGGCGTTCTCCACCCCCGGCCAGGTGCAAGGCTTCTGCTTCACTGATGATAATACCATTGTGCTCTCCACTTCTTACGGGCTGCATTCGTCTACCTTGCAGTTTTATTCCGTAGACACCTCCCGCACAAGCACGCTGGAGGTGTGCGGAAATCAGGTGCCGGTTTTTTATTTGGACAGCGCCAACAAGTATAATCAGGTTAAACTGCCGCCCATGGCGGAGGAATTGGTCCACAGAAACGGACGAATTTATATTCTCTGTGAATCGGCAAGCAATAAGTATTTTTATGGTAAATTTATTCGTGGATATCAGGTTTTCTCCTATGATTATCAGGATGAACAGGTGAAATAATGAAGGAATTGAAATCTAAAATTTGGGAAGCGCTTCTCTCGGCGCTTCCCATTACTGCAATTGTTTACGTGTTAGCTGTGACACCGCTGCTGAATTTGAACCAGGCGGAGCTCATCAGCTTCAGTATCGGTGCGGTTCTGCTTGTGGTGGGCATTGGCATGTTCAACCTTGGCGCGGATTTGGCAATGACTCCCATGGGCGCACATGTCGGTGCCGGTCTGTCCCGGCAAAGGAAGCTCGGACTTCTGCTTGCAGTCTGCTTTGTGCTGGGTATGCTGATTACCATTGCAGAGCCTGATTTGCAGGTTCTTGCCAAGCAGGTGTCGGATGTGATGAATGGCACCTTGCTGATTTATACCGTCGGTGCTGGTGTGGGCGCATTCTTGCTGGTGGCAATCTTGAGAATTGTGTTCCGCAAGACGCTGTCGAATATCCTGATGCTGTTTTATATGCTGCTTTTTGCTCTGGCGCTGCTACTGGCTGTTAATGAAAAGACAGATTTGTTGCCCATGGCTTTCGACTCCGGTGGTGTCACCACCGGTCCCATCACCGTGCCTTTTATCATGGCGCTCGGCGTGGGTATCTCCAGCGTTCTGGGCGATAAGCGCTCCCAGGAAAACAGCTTCGGTCTTGTGGCGCTGTGTTCCGTTGGTCCCATTCTGGCGGTTCTTGTTCTGGGCGTTTTCTCTGGCAATAATTTGAGTTATCAGATTCCGGATTATACGGTAGATTCTCAAATTGGCAAGGCCTTCGCCACTGCCGCCGTGCACACTATGAAGGAAGTGGCGCTGGCGCTGGGATTGATTGTGGTGTTTTTCCTAATTTGCCAGTTTGTATTTTTGAAGCTGCCTAATCGTCGGCTGAAGCGAATTGCCATCGGTGTTGGTTTTACATACATCGGTCTGGTGCTGTTCTTGACCGGTGTTAACGTGGGCTTCATGCCTGTGGGTTACAAGCTGGGCTTCCAGATGGGGCAGGGCGAACCTTGGCTGCTGATAGTGTTTGGTTTGATTACCGGAGTGCTGGTTGTTCTGGCGGAGCCAGCCATCCATGTGCTGAACACGCAGGTTGAGGACGTCACCGGTGGTGCCGTTACCCGGAAGGCCATGATTACCGGCCTGTGTATTGGTGTAGGTGCGTCCATTGCGCTGAGTATGATTCGTATCGTGTTTGATTTTTCCTTAGTGTATTACATTATCCCCGGCTATTTTCTGTCCCTGGCGCTGAGCTTGTTTGTTCCGCCGGTTTATACAGCCATCGCCTTCGACTCCGGCGGTGTGGCCAGCGGTCCCATGACCTCGGGCTTTATTCTGCCTCTGGCAATCGGCGCCTGCGTGAGCATTCAGGGGGCGGATGCTGTGTTGCGAGATGCTTTCGGTGTGGTAGCACTGGTTGCCATGACCCCGTTGATTACCATTCAGTTCCTGGGCTTCCGGGCGGTGGTTGCCAAGCGAGTGAAGGAGCGTGTCGCCATGCAGCGGATTTTGGATGCGGATGATCAGCAAATCATCGAATTTATGTGATAGGAGGGGAGTACATGGCAAATAAAATCGATACTTCGGCGATTAAAAAGCTGAAACTCCTCTTTACGGTGGTGGATCGTCCCAAGGCGGAGTTCTACCAGGATTACATCAGCCAGTTTGAAGTCAATTGTCAAATGCTTCTCAACGGTCTTGGCACAGCTAATTCCGACGTGGTAGAGATGCTTGGTCTGAATATGCACAAGGCGGTCATCCTCAGCGTGGTGCGGGAGGATTTGGTGGACAGAATCATGAACGGATTGGAAGAAAAGTTCGTGACCATCAAAAATGGCAAGGGCGTGGCTTTTGCGGTGCCACTGTCCAGCGTGATTGGTGTAAATCTTTATCGTTTTATGAGCAATAACCGGCTGAAAAAGGGGGAACAGACATGACAACCAATAACCATGAAGTAATTTTTGCCATCGTGAATTCCGGCTATTCCGAGGAGGTCATGGATGTGGCCCGGGAGTATGGGGCCCGGGGCGGCACTATCCTCAATGCCCGCGGCGTAACCAGTGCAGAAGCCGCCACGTTTTTTGGCATCACCCTCCATGCGGAGAAGGAAATTCTTATGATGGTTGTGGACCGGGCCATCCGGGACGACATCCTCAATGCCATCTACAAGCAGATGGGTATGGGCAAGAAGGCCCAGGGCATCGCTTTTTCTTTGCCGGTGTCCGACGTGGCCGGCCTGGTCAAGGAACCGGAGCCCAAGGTTGAGGAACAGGCATGATAAAATCCCCCTGCCAAAACGAAGCGGCAGGGGGATTATGTTATTGATATTCAACCCGGCGAATCTTGGCGCCGAGCCCGGTAAGCTTCTCAATAAGACGCTCGTAGCCGCGCTCCACATAGTGAATATTCTCCACGCGAGTGGTGCCCTCGGCGGCCAGACCTGCGATAACCAGCGCAGCGCCGGCACGAAGATCACGAGCACGGACGGTGGCACCGTGGAGATGATCCATGCCAATGACCGTGGCGGTCTTGCCGTTGATCTGGATGTCTGCGCCCATGCTTTCCAGCTCGGTGCAGTAGCCAAAGAAGCGAGTTTCGTAGACGCTTTCCGTTAGGCGGCTGGTGCCGGAGGCCAGAGCCATGCACACGCAAATCTGGGCCTGCATATCCGTGGGGAAGCCGGGATAGGGCCGGGTCTTGACGGTGGTGCAGGTTAACTTGCCGGTGCTGCGGATGCGAATAGAATCGTCGTGATTGATGACTTCTGCGCCCATTTCCTCCAGCTTGGAGGTGATGCAGTCCATGTGCTTGGGAATGACGTTCTTCACCAGTACGTCGCCACCGACCGCAGCAACGGCGGCCATGTAGGTGCCGGCTTCAATTTGGTCGGGGATGATGGTATAGGTGCCACCCTGAAGCGCTTCCACACCACGAACCTTCACCGTGTCGGTACCGGCGCCGGAGATGCTTGCGCCCATGGTGTTCAGGAAGTTGGCCAGGTCAACGATGTGAGGCTCTTTGGCGGCATTCTCGATGGTAGTCTGACCGGGCAGCAAGGCGGCGGAGAGCATAATGTTCACGGTAGCGCCCACGCTGGCCATGTCCAGGCTGACACGGTTGCCCCGCAGACCCTCGGCACTGGCCTCCATGGCTACATATTCCTCGGTTTCGGTGACGCTAGCACCCAGAGCTTTGAAGCCCTTAATGTGTTGGTCGATGGGCCGGCTGGCAAAGCTACAGCCGCCGGGCAGCGCCACATGGCACCGACCGAAGCGACCCAGCATAGCGCCCATGATATAGTAGCTGGCCCGGAGCTTTTTAACCAGCGCAGGATCAGGCTGAGAGTCCTGGATGTTGGTGCAGTCCAGAAGAACCACACCGGGCTCGGGTTTCTCAACCGTTGCGCCCATGCCTTCCAAAATGGACAGAAGGATGCGGACATCGGAGATGTCTGGAACGTTTTCGATGCGGCAAACACCCTTTACCAGCAGTGCAGCAGGAAGGATGGCCACGGCGGCGTTCTTTGCACCGCTGATGGTGACGCTGCCCGACAGGGGAGTGCCACCGATTACTTCATATATTGCCAAGGAAGATCCACTCCTTGTTATCATTTCATTTTCTCAATTTAGAATTATAGCACATCAAGGGATTTATGTAAAGTAGTAAATCTTCCATATTTATCGCCGTAAACCTTTGGGATAATGGTTTTTAAGCACAGTTCCGTCACCTTTTCCCCAACCAAGACCATAGCCGTCTACTTCCACACGGCACCAGCCGCGGGTAGGGCAGGAGATGACCTCGCCGTGCATGTAGGCGGCGATTTCCGGGCTGTCGGCGGGGAAGCTGACCCGGTTGGCACAATCGTTCAGCCACAACGCCAGTGCGTGGGCAGGTTCAAATCGATCTTTTTTGAGTTCCCCCAGTTCCAGACCGGGACGAAGGACTTTCAGCCGATTGATGTCCGGCATTTCCGCTGGGGCCCAGTACAGGCTTTGTCCAAAGAGGACGGGGCGCCCCTCGGGCAGGCGGATGTTCAGCCCTTTGGCAAATTCCAGCCATTGCTTGGGGAGCTTGTCGGACTGGATGCGCACTTCGGGAATGTCCACCTCACCTCGGCGGCGCAGGACGGAGAGAAAATGTCCCTCCCCTCGCAGCAGGTGGGGCCAGAGCCGGAAGGAACTGTTGTCGCCCTTGGCAAACCAAGGCGCTTCTACCTCCTCGGGGTAGAAATCATGATGGGTTTTCAGGAAATTTGCCACGGTCAGTTCGTTTTCCTCAGGGGCAAAGGTGCAGGTGGAGTAGACCAGTCTGCCACCGGGACAGACCAACTGGGCGGCGGAATGAAGAATCTCCCCCTGCCGTTGGGCGCACTTTTCTACGGTTTCTTGGCTCCAGTCGGTGATAGCGGCTTCCTCTTTGCGAAACATGCCCTCGCCGGAGCAGGGGGCATCCACCATGACTCGGTGAAAAAAGCCGGGGAACCGGTTGGCCAGGATGGCAGGGTGCTCGTTGGTCACCAGCGCATTGGCGATACCCATGCGCTCGATGTTTCGGGAGAGAATTTTCGCCCGCTTTGGGTTGATTTCGTTGCACAGCAGGAAACCCTGACCACCCAATTTGCCGGCAATTTGGGTGGATTTTCCGCCGGGAGCGGCGCAAAGGTCGCAAACACGCTCACCGGGCTGGGGGTCCAGCATGGCGGCGGGCGCCATGGCGCTGGCTTCCTGCAGGTAGTATACGCCGGCCTCGTGATAGGGGTGCAGGCCAGGGCGGGAATCGGGGTCATAGTAGTAACCCTGAGGCTCCCAGGGAACGTTGTCCTGCACAAAGGGCAGGGGAGGGGCATCGCCTTTTAGCGGGTTGAACCGCAGAGCCACAGCCCGGGGGCGTTGCAGACTTTCCAGGTAGGCGGGGTATTCCGAGCCCAGCTGGGCGGCCATTCGGGACAAAAATGCTTCGGGAAGCATGGCAAAATTCCTTTCAAGGTTCTAAAAAAGGGTCTGCCGGAGGGCAGACCCTAACGTTTATGCCCGGAAACGGGGTTCGCAGGTCAGGTTGACACCCAGCCGCTTGAAGGTTTTTTCGTCCACGGCGGAGAGAATCACGGTGGAGTGAACCTCACAGCCCCGGAGCTTGGAAAGCTGCTCCATAGCAAGCTCGGCGGTGGGATTGGTAGCGGCGCTGATGGATAGAGCAATCAGCACCTCATCGGTGTGAAGCCGGGGGTTCCGGTTTCCAAGATGATCCACTTTCAGATGCTGGATGGGATCAATGACCACGGGGGAAATCAAATGAATTTCGTCCCGGATACCGCCCAGGGTTTTTAGTGCGTTGAGCATCAACGCGGCGGAGGCACCCAGCAGGTCGGAGGTGCGACCGGTAACGATGGTACCGTCGGGCAGCTCCATGGCTGCGGCGGGCAGTCCGGTTTCCTCTTCCCGGGTTAGGGCGACGGCGATGACGCTGCGTTGACTGGGGGTGACACCGGCTTTCTTCATGAGCAGCTCCATTTTATTGGCCACGTCATCGCTGATTTTACCCAGCTTCTGCTTGCACAGCACGTCGTAGTATCGCCGAAGAATCTCTTGGCGGGAGGCATCCCGCACCAGCTCATCGTCCACGATACAGTTGCCCACCATGTTTACACCCATGTCCGTAGGAGATTTATAGGGGCACTGACCAAAAATATGCTCAAAAATTGCCACCAGAACGGGGAAGGCTTCCACGTCCCGGTTGTAGTTGACGGTGGTTTGACCGTAGGCTTCCAGATGGAAGGGGTCAATCATGTTCACGTCGTTCAGGTCGGCGGTGGCGGCCTCGTAGGCCAGATTCACCGGGTGATTCAGCGGCAGGTTCCAGATAGGGAAGGTCTCAAACTTGGCATAGCCGGCCTTCACACCCCGCTGATGCTCGTGGTACAGCTGGCTCAGGCAGGTGGCCAGCTTGCCGCTGCCGGGACCGGGAGCGGTGACCACCACCAGTTCCCGGGAGGTTTCGATATAGTCGTTTTTGCCGAAGCCCTCATCGCTGACGATGTGACCGGTGTCGGAGGGGTAGCCGGCGATGGCATAGTGGTGGTAGACTTTGATGCCCAGACCCTCCAAACGGGACTGGAAGGCCTTGGTGCCGGGCTGGTTGGCAAAGCGGGTCAGCACTACGCTGCTGACGTACAGCCCCAAATCCCGGAAGATGTCAATCAGGCGAATCACATCCCGGTCGTAGGTGATTCCCAGATCACCCCGGACCTTATTTTTTTCGATATCTGCCGCATTGATGGCGATGACCATTTCCACATGATCCTTCATTTTCAGCAGCATCCGCAGCTTGGAGTCTGGCTGGAAGCCGGGCAGAACCCGGGATGCATGATAATCGTCGTACAGTTTTCCACCGAATTCCAGGTACAGCTTGCCGCCGAATTGGGCAATCCGGTCCTGGATGTGGGCGGACTGGGTATGCAGATATTGATCGTTGTCAAATCCGATTGTCGACATAGGAAACGCCTCGCTTGCAAAAACTTATGACCATTGTACTTCATTTCGCCTCCAAATGCAAGAGGGGAAAGTAAGAATTCCAAACCCGAATCCCCGGAAGAAAGGCAATGTGCAGGCGAATAAATTATTTTTGCTCGCCATAACCTGGCAATTGACGTAATATTGGAATAAAAATGTGGATTTTGCGCAAATTTTTAGGATTGGAAAGAAATATTGTTTGCTTTTATCACAAATTTATGATAACATACTGGTAACTGCGCATAACATTATCCTATGGTTACCATACAATGTTTTTGAGGTGAAGCAATGCAAATCGAAAGAATTGCCTGCGCGTTCTGTATCGACGGGCGCCCCATGAACTGCCAGGAGTTTGGCAGCGGTCACATTAACTATACGGTCAAGGTTCTGACCGATTCCGGCTGTGAATATGTACTGCAGCGGATTAATAAATACGTTTTCAAGGATCCTGTTCGATTGATGGAGAACGTCAGTTCCGTCACCGATTTCCTCCGCCAGCGGGTGGAAGATCCCCGGATGGCCCTGCATTTCATTCCAACTACCGACGGTCTGTACTATTTCCTGGACGACGAGGGTGAGTACTGGCGGATGTACGATTTCATTGGTGGCTTCTGCTTGGATGCCCCCGAGAGCGAGGAAGACTTCTACCAGAGCGCCATTGCTTTCGGCCGGTTCCAGCATATGCTCTCCGAGTTCCCTGCCCATACCCTGTTCGAGACCATTCCCGAGTTCCATAACACCATCGACCGCTACCGCCAGCTGCGTGAATCCGTTCGGGCTGATGCCGCCGGTCGGCTGGACAGCGTTCGGGAGGATGTGAACTTTCTGCTGGAGCGGGAGGAGCTGGGCTGCATGCTGCAGCGTCTGCGGGAAAGCGGTGAGCTGCCCCTGCGGGTCACGCATAATGATACTAAGCTGAACAACGTTCTGCTGGATAAAGCCACCCGCAAGTCCCTGTGCGTGCTGGATTTGGATACGGTTATGCCTGGTCTTAGTCTGTATGATTTCGGCGATTCCATCCGATTCGGTGCTGCTACCGCCGCCGAGGATGAGCCTGATGTGACCAAGATGAGCATGGACTTGCATCTGTTTGAGGTGTATACCAAGGGCTTCCTGGAGGCCGCCACCACCCTGACCGACAGGGAGGTGGAGCTGCTGCCCATGGGTGCTTTCGTGATTACCCTGGAGCTGGCTACCCGCTTTATGAAGGATTATCTGGATGGTGACCTGTACTTCAAGATTGCCTATCCCGAACATAACTTGGTTCGAGCCCGGGCACAGATGAAGCTGGCCGTCGATATGCTGAGTAAGATGGACGATATGAACCGCATCGTGGCCCAGGTTGCCGCCCAGGTTCGCAACTGATATTGGAGGTTTACCAATGGAATATTTAGGCGTAAACTATAATCTGAAGCATGTTCCGGCGCTGGATGCTGATTTCATTCCCTTCGGCGTTTGGACGGATGCCTATCTGAAGGGTGCCAAGCACCCCGTTGCAATCGCTGTGGAGCGGGATAAGGGTCACGTTTCCGTACGCAACACCTTTATCCACGGCACCGAGGAGATGGCAGAGGCCGATTATCGCTATATCGAGCGGTATGTGAAGTTCCTGCTGTGGTCCATCGGCGGCTTCCGGGTCAGCGTTTGCGGCTGCAGCGAGATTGCCAAGCAACTGCAGGAGGCTTATACCGCCGACGGCGTTCGGTTTTTTGACTATGATTTCTTCCAGAAGCTCTATGAGCGGAAGCTGGAAATTCTGGATTTGCCCCTGAGCGAATGCCCTCAGCCCAACGAATCTCCCCGCCCCATCGGCGGTCACATGGACGGCTGCCGCATTGGCTTCGATGCCGGCGGATCCGACCGGAAGGTTTCCGCCGTGATTGATGGCGAGTGCGTCTACTCCGAGGAGGTTGTGTGGCATCCCAAGACCCAGTCCGACCCTCAGTATCAATTTGAGGGCATTCTGGATTCCTTCCGCACCGCCGCCAGCAAGATGCCCCGGGTGGACGGCATCGGTGTTTCTTCCGCCGGCGTTTTCATCGGCAATGCACCTATGATTTCCAGCCTGTTTATCAAGGTGCCCCGTTCCCGTTGGGATGAGGTCAAGACCATCTACGACCGTGCGGCCGCAGAAATCGGCAATGTGCCGGTGGTGGTTGCCAATGACGGCGACGTGACCGCTCTGGCTGGCGCCATGGGCATGGACTGCGGCTCCATCATGGGTATCGCCATGGGCACCAGCGAGGCAGTGGGCTACGTGGATAAGGATAAGAACGTGCTGGGCTGGATCAGCGAGCTGGCCTTTGCCCCCGTGGATTTGAACGAGGGTGCCATGGCTGACGAGTGGTCCACCGACATCGGCGTGGGCTGCAAGTACTTCTCCCAGGATGCGGTTATTAAGTTGGCTCCCAAGGCCGGCATTGAGCTGGATCCCGAGCTGACTCCCGCTGAGAAGCTGAAGGCTGTCCAGGAGCTGATGGAGAATGACGACCCCAGAGCCCAGGCTATTTTCGAGACCATCGGCATCTACCTGGCTTATACCGTGGTGCTGTACACCAAGTTCTACGATGTGGAGCACATCATGGTGCTCGGTCGCGTGATGTCCGGTAAGGGCGGCGAGACCATTCTGAACAACTGCAAGCTGGTTCTGCAGGATGAGTTCCCCGCACTGTACGAGAAGCTGGAGGTCATGCTCCCCGATGAGAAGACCCGCCGGGTGGGTCAGTCCGTTGCGGCTGCCAGCCTGCCGGATATTGGTTAATCAGAGCAGGGGCAGCACCGCAGGCGCTGCCCCTTTTCAAAAAGGAGAATGAACATGTTTTTTAAGGATGCCAGAATTTTTTGCAATGATTTCAAGTTCCACAATGGTGCTTTTGAGGTAAAAGACGGTGTTTTCGGTGAGATTTTGCCGGAAAATGTCCCTGCTGACGCCGTTGACCTCAATGGCGCCACTGTTATCCCGGGTCTGGTGGAGGTTCATAGCCACGGCAACTCCGGCGCGGACTTCTCCGACGGTGATTACGAGGGCCTGAAGGCCATGGCTGCCCACTACGCTCAAGAGGGCATCACCTCCTTCGCTCCCGCTTCCATGACCTTACCCTACGAGGTGCTGTCCAAGGCGTTTGCCACCGCCCGCCAGTTGGTGGACGAGGCTCCCGCCGGATGTAGCGTGTTGCGGGGCATCCAGATGGAGGGCCCCTACTTCTCCTATAAGAAGCGTGGTGCACAGAATGCCGACTATTTGAAAGAGCCGGATTTTGAGGGCTTCAAGGAGCTGTTTGAGGCTTGTGGCGGTCTGGTTCGAATTGTGGATGTGGCCCCCGAGCTGCCCGGCGCAGCGGAGTTTGTGGCACAGGCCAGCAAGCTGTGTACTGTTTCTATCGCCCACACGGATTCCGATTATGACCACGCCAAGGCAGCATTCGATGCCGGTGCAACCCATCTGACCCACCTGTATAATGCCATGCCCGGCATCAATCACCGCAACCCCGGTGTGATTCCTGCCGCTGTTGAGAATTCCAACGTCCGGGCGGAGATTATTTCCGACGGCTATCATATCCATCCCGCTGCGGTGCGGCTGGCGTTCTCCATGTTCGGTGGGGAGCGGATGGTGCTGATTTCCGACTCCGGTCGCTGCGAGGGAATGCCCGAGGGCAGCAAGTTTGAACTGGGTGGCCAGGACGCTTGGCTGCGGGACGGCGTGGCTCGTCTGGGTGACGGCACCATCGCTTGCTCTGCGACCAATCTGTGGAACTGCATGAAGAATGCCATTTCCTTCGGTGTGAAGGAGGAGGACGCAGTTCGGGCTGCTTCCTACAACCCCGCCTGCGCCATTGGCGCCGGCGCACTGGTGGGCTCCATTGCAACCGGCAAGGTCGCGGACTTTGTCATCTGCGATGGCAATTATGCCAATAAGCGTGTGTTCCTGGCAGGTAAGGAACTCTGATATTGCTCCGCCGGAGGGCTCCCTCCGGCGGTTTTTTGGTAAAAAATTTACAATTATTGTTCATAAAAGGCTTTAAATAAGCGGATAACTATGCTATATTATTTATAGATACATAGAAAGGAGTGTCGTTATGAAAGGAAAAAGCAAATGTAAAATCCTGAAGGATATCCGCAGAAGAATTGCGGAGGAAAATGGCATTGACTATGTGACTACCGACTGCAAGTATCAGGGAGATTGCACAGGCACCTGCCCCAAGTGCGAGGCCGAGGTTCGCTATCTGGAGGATGAGCTGGAAAAGCGCAGGAATGCCGGCAAGTCTGTTCTGGTAGCGGGTATTGCCGCGTCTATGGTGTTGGCTATGCCTGGCTGCGCGGCTTCTGAAACCCCGGCAGGCACATCCCCTGTCCAGCCATCCACGGAGCTGACCCAGCCCCTGCCCTCCCAGTCCGACCCCACCCATGTGGAGAATGTTGGCGAGATCTACATCCCCGAATCCTCGGTTGCAACAGAGGAATCTGTGACGATGGGGGAACCCACAACAGAACCCAGCGAAACATATCCCGAACTCATGGGCATACCCATTCCAGGGGAAGTCCCGGGGCTCAAGGAAACGGAAGAAACCGTGCCGCCTATCCAGGGCGATATCCCTATGCCCACGGAATTCCCCGAGGAATTCATGGGAGAGCCTGTGGTGGAATATCTTCCTGACGGATTCTGATTATGACTGCCCCGATTATCACCTTTTCCCGGCTTCGAATGCAGTTGGACGGGCCGGGCGTGACCACACTGGTGTGCTTTCACGGCTGTCCCCTGCGGTGCCGCTACTGCCTGAACCCCTTTTCCTTCGCCCCGGAAACAAAGCGAACGAACATGAGCCCCCGGCAGCTTTTCGACCTGGTTCGACTGGACGAGTTGTACTTCCTCTCTACCGGCGGCGGCGTCACCTTTGGCGGCGGCGAGCCGCTGCTTTATCCGGATTTTATTCAGGAATTTCGGACGATTTGTGGAAAAGAGTGGCATTTGTGCGCTGAAACGTCCTTGAATGTTCCCTGGGACTACGTGCGACAGGCTGCGGCCTGTTTGGATAGGTTCTATGTGGATTGCAAGGATACCGCACCGGAAATCTATCGCAGCTACACCGGGCAGGACAATGACCGGATGCTGGAGAATCTGAAGGGATTGCTGGAACTGGTTGGACCGGAGCGAATCACGGTGCGTGTTCCGTTGATACCAGATTTCAACACCGCGGAGGATCGGCAACGCAGTTTGGCGCTGCTGACGAAGATGGGAATCGAGAATTTCGACTGCTTTACCTACCGTACATCCTCCGGAAATAGACCGTCAGAGCAATGAAGTTTTGACAACTCTCCCGTTTTCGGAGTAAAATATGTAAAAAAAGACACATCGGTCGCCCCCAAAGGGGTTACTGATGTGTCTTTTTACAATTTGAGTTAGTTTTGCTCCCGGCGGGTAGAATCGGGAAGGAAGCCTTCGAAGATGGGAATCCAGCCCTCCGCCACGGCGGTATCAAATTCTTCCTGACTCTGCAGAGTCCAACTGACACCAGCCATGCGCTTCATGCACCGGCGGTTGGTGCGGGTGCTATGCCGGTCCCGGTAGCGGTATGCCACAAAATCCGGGCGGGTCAGAAAGTTCATTCGATTGTGCTTCATTAGCCACTTGAGGATTTTCGGAACTTTCACGTGGGGGCTGAGGGAATAATTCTCCGTCAACTGCCCACGGATGATTTCAGGGCGATTTTTCTTCAGCCAGTGGGTTACCCGGGGATTGAAGGACTCCATACACCAGGCACCTTCGTAGCCCTCCATAATGGAACAGGCGGCACGGCACAGGGCATCCACATTGTTCTTATGAACCTTTAGCTCGATAATCAACGGACGCTTGCCCTGGTATAGCGCCAGAACGTCCCGAAAAAGGGGAATGGTTTGGTCGGTGCCTTCCAGATGGCAGTACTTCAAATCCTCAGCGGTCAAATTCTCTACGTCGCCCTCCAGTCCCGTGGTACGGAGCAGGGCAGAGTCGTGAATGACTGCCAAATTGCCGTCTTTCAGCAGGTGAATATCCAGTTCGATGCCGTAGCCATGCTCCAAAGCGGCTTGGAAAGCCGCCATGGAATTTTCGGGAACACCGGGACCGTGGAGTCCCCGGTGGGCATAACTCCAACCCCGCAGAGTGTGGAGCTCTGGGTGCCCCTTGCGTCCCCGAGTGGAAAGCCACCAAAGAAACAGCAGGCTAAGTACGATTGCCGATACGATGATTGCAATTATCATATGCAGTGCTTAGTCCACATCCAATGCTTCCAGACCGGACTTGGCCTCCACTTTGCAATCGCCGTGTTTGACCAGCAGCATGGTGACGAAGGCCAGACCAACGAAAATTGTCGCATAAGGGAACAGAACAGTCATTCCCATTTGGTCCATCAGGAAGCCGGACAGCATGGGAGTGGCGGTCTGGGCGGCCATGGAGGCGGTGTAGTAGTAACCGGTGTACTTGCCGACATCGCCGCCGCTGCACAGCTCCACGACCATGGGGAAGGAGTTTACGTTGATGGTGGCCCATGCAATACCGGCCAGGATGAACAGAAGGTTCATCAGCCAGTCGGGGCTGCTGGCTCTCAGGCAGGAAGCAACACCAAATGCCACACCGAGCAGAACAACACCGCCAAGAATGGTCTTCTTACGGCCAATTTTGGAAGCAATCAGACCGGCGGGGATGTAGGCTACGATGGCAGCGCCCTGCGCCAGGAGCATGGTGGTGTTAAAGTTCTTCTGCAGAATATTGGTTGCGTAGACGGAATACTTGGAGGTAACGGCATTATAGCCGAAGTACCACAGGGCAATGGAAGCCAGAATGCAAATCAGAGACCACATCTCGCTTCGACCCAGCTTCCGCTTGGTATCGGTTTCTTTTTCCTCGTCCTCCAGACCCAGACGCAGGGTTTCATCCTGCATGTCCTGCGCCCACTTCTTCTCTCGCACGGTGCAAAGGAATACGACCAGGGCGGCCAGCATAATCAGCGCAATCACCGAGAAGAACAGGGTGTAACTCATCATGGAGTTCTTCACTGCAGAGGTGGCGAAGACAATGCCCAGCACCAGGGCCAGGATGCCACCGGCGGTACCCATCAGGTTAATGATGGCGTTACCCTTGCTTCGCAGAGGTTTGATGGTTACGTCAGGCATCAGCGCCACAGCAGGGGAGCGGAAGATAGACATGGAAATCAGAACACCCAGCAGCAGCGCCACGAATGTAATCAGCGGAGCGGGGGATTCCTTGGTGACCTGGGCGGCGCAGGCCTGCCGGGCGGGAGTCACGTAGTTGACGTAGTCGGGATTCTTCTCCTCCTTGCCGTCCTCGTTGAGGAAGGTGGACTTAATGGAGACGAACTCCTCTTTGTTGTACTTCTCAGACAGCACGAACTCGTCGCCTTCGGGGGTAATCAGCGTATTGTCCTTCTGGGCATCATAGATGATTTCCAGGGAGGCCGAATCGTCGATGGCGGCGATGTGGTCGATGTTCTTCAGCTGAGCGCTGTCAGCGAAGGTCAAAAGCAGCAGGAAAATGGATGCCAGAATGGTACCAACGGTGATAAAGGGGGTGCGCTTACCCCGCTTGAACCGGGCCTTGTCAGACAGGGCACCGAACACGGGCAGAAGGAATACGGCCAGAATGTTATCCAGTGCCATAATCACACCGGACCAGGTTTGGGACATACCGAATTTGTTGGTCAGAATCAGCGGAATGATAGAGTCGTATGCGCTCCAAAACATACTGATTAGGAAGAATGCGAAGCCGACAAATATGGTGCGTTTGTAATTAAGCTTCATGGTATACCTCCGTTTGATTGAAATCTCTTCTATTATAGCGAATATTTGACAAAAAGTCTAGGGGTGCACTTGATTAAGATAGCGATTTATGTAGTTGAGGACCCGTTTTTTGTCTGCGGACCACAGCGGAGCGACCAAATCACGCTTAGCGCCGTCGCCGGTGAGACGGTGAACAACTACATGTTCCGGTAGGACAGCCAAGCATTGACGGAGAATTTCGGCATACTCCTCCAACTCCAGACAGCGGAATCGCCCGGCAAGGTATTCTTTTTCCAAATCCGTACCCCGGAGCACATGCAGTAGGTGAAATTTCACCCCATCAGTGCCGGCGGACACCGCATGACGGGTGGTTTGCACCGCCATGGCTCCATCTTCGCCGGGCAGACCGATGATGATATGTGTCACTATCTCCAGCCCGGCCTTTTTCAGCCGTGCCACAGCGTCGTCATAAACCTGAGTGGAGTAGCCCCGACGAATCTGCTGGGCGGTGGCATCGTTGGAGGTTTGCAGACCAAGCTCGATGGTGATGGGCTTGATTTGGTTTAGCTCTGTCAGCAACTCCACAATCTCCTCCGGCAGACAGTCCGGGCGTGTGGCGATGGATAGCGCCACGATGTCCTCCGGATCCATGGCGGCGGTGTAGAGCTTTCGCAGCGTGTCCACAGGGGCATAGGTGTTGGTGAAGGACTGAAAATAGGCGATGAATTTTCCTGTGCCCACTTTGGTTTGCACCCGGGATTTGGCGTTCTCAAGCTGTTGAGCGATGCTTTCGGCAGCGCCTGCGGCGAATTCGCCGCCACCATAGGCGGAGCAGAACAGGCAACCCCGGGTGTCCAATGTGCCGTCCCGGTTGGGGCAGGTAAAGCCGGCATCGAGGGAAAGTTTGTAAACCTTGCAGCCAAATTTGCGCTGATAATGGGTATTGACGGTGATGTACATGGCGGCTCCTTTGTGAAAACAGACCCGCTGGGGACAGCGGGTCTGACGGTTATTCATCCAACAGGCAAACAGCGTGGCAGGCCATGCCCTCGCCGGAGCCTGTAAAGCCCAGCCGCTCTTCAGTGGTGGCCTTCACATTGACCCGGCTGGGGTCGATACCCAGGGCGGCGGCAATGTTACGCTCCATGGTCTCAATATGGGGGCGAAGCTTGGGCTGCTGGGCAATCATGGTCACATCGATGTTGCTGATACGGTAGCCGCAGGCAGTAACTTTTTGACCCACAATTTTCAGCAGTTTCAGAGAATCGGCCCCTTTGTACTGAGGATCTGTGTCGGGGAAGTGCTTGCCGATGTCACCCAGACCGGAGGCACCCAGCAGTGCATCCGACACAGCGTGTAGCAGTACATCCGCATCGGAGTGACCCAGCAGACCCAAGGGATGCTCGATTTTTACGCCGCCGAGAATCAAATCCCGGCAAGGCACCAGCTTGTGCACGTCATAGCCGTGTCCGATTCTCATATAGATTCCTCCAACAGCATTTGGGCAATTTTCAAATCCATGGGGGTGGTGACTTTGATGTTGCGCTCGTCGCCCTCTACAATGCGGACGGACATGCCCATGTGTTCCACGGCGGAGCAGTCATCGGTGATTTGCACCTCGTCATCGGCGGCCTTTTTCAAGGCGGCACGGAGCAAATTGATGTCAAAAACCTGGGGAGTCTGCACTGCCTTAAGCTTGGAGCGGTCGGGGGTTTCCTTCACCAGACCACCCTCCACCAGCTTTATGGTGTCTTTCACGGGGATGGCGGGGGCGGCAGCGGAGTAGGTATGGGCGGCACGCACCACCCGGTCAATCAGCTGCCAGGTTACAAGGGGCCGGGCACCGTCCTGGATAGCGGCCAGCTTGATTTTTTCGGAGAGGGTATTCAGTCCGGCAATTACAGATTCCTGGCGGGTATCGCCGCCCACCACCACGGCTTTGACCTTGTCGAATTCCCGGCACACATCGGCGATGGGAACAATCAAATCCGGGCGGGTGACGATGACGATTTCCTTGATTACATCCGTCTGCTGGAAGGCTCGGACGGTGTGACGAATCAGAGGCTCGCCATTCAGAAGCGCCATGACCTTGTCGATGCCGCCCATCCGGGAAGCATTGCCGGCTGCGACGATGACAGCGCCGCAGCGCTCAACTTTCAGCAGCTTGCGGGCAGGCTTGGTGATTTTTGTGGCATCCATAGGTCACAGCTCCTTAACGATTTTTTTGAAGAATTCGCCACGAACCATGAAGTTTTTAAACTGGTCGAAGGCGGCGCTTGCGGGGCTCATGAGGACAACATCACCGCATTCGGCGCCGGCAGCAGCGGCACGGACAGCAGATTCGAAGTCCGGACAATCGATAATTTCGGGCTGGGGCAGATTGCACTGTTCTACGGCGGCACGGATTTGTGGACCGGTAGCACCACCCAGATACAGCTTTTTAACATGGGCGCAGACTTCCGGACCCAGCACATCGTAGGGAATATGCTTGTCATAGCCACCGGCGATGAGAATTACCTTCTCCGGAAAGCTCCGCAGACCGGCAATGGTGCGGCTGGGGGAGGAGGCGATGGAGTCATTGTAAAACCGCACGCCGTCCTTGATGCGGACAAGTTCAATGCGATGCTCCACGCCGCCGAAGTTCTGAGCCACGGAGCGAATGGCCTCATCGGGCACCAGACCCTCTACGGCAGCGATGGCGGCCATGTAATTCTCTATATTGTGGACACCAGGCAAGAGAATATCCTCCACGGGGAGAATTCTTTGCCCGTTCCGGCAGATGATACCCGCTTCAATTTGTACATAGCCCTGGCCCTGACGGGAGAAGCTTCTGGTGGTGCCGGGACCGGTAAGGGGGGCGGTGATGGCGTTGTCGGCGTTAATAATCAGCAGACCATCGGGGGACTGGAAACGGTAGATGTTCTTCTTGGCATCCACATACTCGTCCATATCCTTGTGCACGTCCAGATGGTTGGGGGCCAGATTGGTAATGACCGCCCGGTTGGGGCTGTGGGTCATGTCCATGAGCTGGAAGGAGCTGAGCTCCACCACAGCAAAATCAGATTCCTTCATCTGTCTGCACAGGGGGAGCAGGGGGGTGCCGATGTTGCCGCCCAGCCAAACGGTGTGACCGGCGGCCTTCAGCATTTCGCTGATCAGTGTGGTGGTCGTGGTTTTGCCATCGGAGCCGGTGACGGCGATGATCTGGCAGGGGCAGACCCGGAAGAAAATCTCCATTTCGCTGACAACATCCGCTCCGGCGGAGCGGAGGACTGCCAGCGCCGGATTGCCGGGGTGCATGCCGGGGGTGCGGAAGACAATTTGGGCATCCAGATTCTCCAGATAGCTGTCGCCAAGGCTCAGCTTGCAGCCCAACCGCTCCAGCTCCAGCACATCCTCGTCCAACTTTTCCCGGGGAGTGCGGTCACAGCCGGTGACATCGCAGCCGAATTCCAGCAGAAGCCGCACCAGGGGGCGATTGCTGACACCCAGACCCAGAACGGCAATTTTCTTGCCACTCAGGGAGGTGAAATATTCAGAAAAGGTCATTTTAAGCACCTCATTTCAAAGGTTATTGGGGGATGATTGTTTGCGGGCATAGCCCGCGGCAGATCTCGTTACCTACCCAGACGATAATCGAACACCTTTGGGCACACTCGGTAACAAAGTGCCATAGTAAGAATATGTCATTGCGAGGAGCGCTTGCGCGACGTGGCAATCCCTCGGATTTTACAGGAGCTTTCGATGGAGAGAACGGTAATTTTCCATAGAAAAGCGGAAGAAAACCGACGCGGAACTGCGTAGCACAGCCATACGGGATTGCCACGGGCGGCAGAGCCACCCTCGCAATGACGTGCTATTTTTCACACCGCTAAATAATCATTTATAGTATACCCCCTTCGAAAAGAATTTGCAAGGGGATTTGACAATTGGACCAGATTGGGTTACAATATTTTTGCGACGGGGTTGGACAGCCGCGGACGGAGGCCGAAAGGCCCCGGATGAGGAAAGTCCGGGCTCCATAGGGCAGGGATAACGGGTAACGCCCGCCGAGGGTGACCTCAGGACAAGTGCAACAGAAAGATACCACTGCGCTTCGCGCAGCCAGGGTGAAAAGGTGGGGTAAGAGCCCACCCGGCCCATGGTAACATGGGTTTTACGCTGTAAACTCTATCCCGGAGCAACGCCGTGGAGAAGCAACAGGTCTGCCCGACCGCTTCGAGGAGGCGGCTTGATCCTGCGAGCAATTGCAGGGCTAGATAGATGGCTGTCAAGACAGAACCCGGCTTATAGACCCGTGTCGCATCAAAAAACCGCACCGAGAGGTGCGGTTTTTTGCATATAAATTAACAGCCGTCGCTGAGCATGATGTCCAAGATGGTCTTATCGGTTTCCCGCATGCCTTCCCGGGCAAGGCGACCCACGTTGGTCACGGTCTTGTCCACACCTTTGGTGACGATGCCGTCGCCGCCGTAGAATTGCTGATTTTCCAGGTACATATCGTAGCCCAGGATACCCGCATCCACCGCCGCCGCAATTTTTGCGGCACAGGAGGGCTTAGCACCGTCACAGATGGTTCCGGAGAGGATGGCGATGGCATTGACCACCGTATGGGCAATGGCGTGGAATCGGTCACCCCGCAGGTAGGCGATACCGGCGCCTGCGCCGATGCCTGCGCTGATGGCACCACAGTAGGCAGACAGCCGTCCGATGCCGGTCTTTTGGTGGATGGTCACCAGGTCGCTGAGGGCAACGGCACGCAGGAGCTCTTCCTCACTGGCATTCATTTCCTTGGCGACAATGGCCACCGGCACGCTGGCGGTGATGCCCTGGTTGCCACTGCCTGAGAGGATGATGACCGGCATTTCACAGCCGCTCATACGGGCATCGGAGCCGGCGGCGGCATAGGCGCAGGCCCGCTTTTCCAGGGAGCCGCCCTGCTGGCGCAAGATGACCCGTCCAATGTTGGCACCCCAGTCGCCGTTCAGACCTGCCTCGGCGATGGCCATGTTGTATTCCAGCTGGCGACCCACACAGCTCCGAATGTCCTCCACATCCAGCACGTCCGCAAATTCCACGATGCGCTCGATGGTCAGACAGGATTTGTCGGTCAGATGATCTTCCGAGGATTCCTCCACAGGTAAATCCAGCAGAATCTGATCGTTTTTGCGCATATGTACCAGGTTAGTGTGATGATTCACAATCCGCACCCGTGCAGAATCCGCCCCGGCGGTGAGGGTGATATCGATGTCGAATACCAGTCCGGAATCAGAGGGGGCGATATTGACGGCGGTTTCGGCCATTTTTTGCCGCAAATTCGCCCGCTGGGCATCGGAAACCTGGCTGATAACCTCCAGCTCCCGGTCCGCCTGACCGGCGAATACACCGGCACAAACCGCTGCGGCGATGCCACGCAGACCGCCGGTGTTGGGAACCACCACGCTTTTGACGTTCTTAATGATGTTGCCGCTGACGGCCACATCGATGCGCCCCGGCTCCTGACCCAATAAATCCCGGCACCGGGCGCCGGCATAGGCCAGAGCGATGGGCTCGGTGCAACCCATGGCGGGGCGGAGCTCTTCTTCTAAGATTGCGACGAATTGCCGGTACAGCTGATCTCCCCGTTCCATGGCAGTTCCTCCTTGATGTGTATTGAGTATATTATAGCAGATTTTAGGGAAAATGCAATTATTTTCCCCGTTTTGAAAGGAACCAATGGAAGGCAATCAGACACAGCACGCCGGTGAGCGCACCGGCGGAATCGATGGTCACATCCACGATAGAGCAATACCGACCGGGGGAGAAGATTTGGATGGTTTCATCCACACAGGCGGCGCCTACACCACAGCCGAAGGGGAGCAGGATTCCAGCGGCACGGGTATGCAGGAACATTCCCAACAGCCAGGCAAGGCTCATCCCCAGGGCTGCAAATTCAGAAAAATGGGCGATTTTTCGCACGAGAAAGGCACCGCTTGGGCTGTCCGGCGACAGGAAGGGGAAAATGGCCCCAAGGATTTTTCCGACAAAGCCGCTCAGTTCGCCAGAGGTCTGACCCGGCATGGCAGAATTGATCCAAATAAATGCCAGCAGTCCGGCGGTTAAAGCACTTGCGATGGAAAGCCGAGGCTTGCTTCGGCGCATCAAGGTAGACATGAAACCCCTCCTTTTAATCTGATTATAGCTTGTTTGATGAAAGCTGTCAATCGGGGAGGGAAGTGGGGCAGATGAAACCAGCGCCGTCGGTAACGACGGCGCTGGTTTTGTGAAGGTGTGATAAGGAAGGATTGGGTATCAGTCCAAGGCGATGTGCTTACAATTGTGCATTCGGGTGAGGCGGGCTGCCAGCTTACTGAAATGCTGCACCGTGTCCCAGGAGCCCCGCAGCAGACCCCGGTGGCGGAAATAAGGGTCGCACCGATTGCCGGAATCGCAAACCAGCTTGCGCAAATCGCCCCGAAAAATCTGATGGGGCGCAAGATGCTTTTCCAGCTCCTGAAGGGAGTGAAAGCGCTTCCCCAAGACATGGGAAGCAAAACTCAGGCAGGTGTGGCATCCCGGAATATGCCACCGGCTGACCAGTGCGCTGAGAGAATCGTACATCAACTCGGAGTCCCGATTGCCTGCTCGGGCAAACAGGGCATGTAACGCTTGCTCCTTTTCTTCGGGCAAATCCAACCGGAAAATCCGCACGGGAACCGGACCCTCCAGACATAAAAAACGCTCTGCCGGCTCCCGGATATACCCGCCTACCAGGGGGACATCCTCTACAAACCGGGCGAAGGAAACGAAGCTTTTTAACTCCGGGTCCAGGGTCAGAGAAACATGATTGTACTGTGCCCCGGTGTACCGGCGGATGACCTTGCCCATGCCGGTATTGGTCCGGGACAGCATGATGTATAGCGCCATTCACTCGCCTCCTTTTTGTCCGCTATATTGTATCTGTCCGGTGGGCAAATGTCAATGGGTTGAATTGACAAGTGACTATTTTCGGGCTATAATAAGAAAAAATACCCAAAGGAGGCCTTTATGAAACGTTCGGGACGATTTTATCTGGCACTGATTATTTTCAGTTTAGTGGGGCAGGTGGCCTGGGTGGTGGAGAATATGTACTTGAACGTATTTATCTACCAGATGTTCCATGCCAGTGCCGATGCCATTTCTACCATGGTGGCGGCCTCGGCCATTGCCGCCACGGTGACCACGGTGCTCATTGGCGCCTTGTCTGACAAGCTGGGCAAGCGTAAACTGTTCATCTGCGGCGGCTATATTCTTTGGGGAATCTCTATTTGGAGCTTCGCTCTGATTCGCATGGATGTGATTGATGCGCTGTTTCCGTCGGTTGCCTCGGCGGCCAGCCTGGGTGTGAGCTTGGTGATTATCATGGACTGCGTGATGACCTTCTTCGGATCTTCCGCCAACGATGCCTGCTTCAACGCTTGGCTCACCGATGCCACGGATGAAACCAACCGGGGGCGGGTAGAGGGTATCAATTCCATGATGCCTCTTGTGGCGATTTTGGTGGTGTTTGGCAGCTTCATGAGCCTGGATCAGACCAAAACCGACAGTTGGACTGTAATTTTTGGTATCATCGGCACGGTGGTGCTGGTGATGGGCATTGCAGGCTTTTTCCTGATTGAGGAGAAAACCGTGAAAACCGAGGAAAATCGAGGATTTTTTGCGAACATTTTCTATGGTTTTCGACCCGGCGTGGTGCGGGGCAACCAGGGGTTGTACTGGAGCTTGCTGGCCTTTGCGGTGTTCAATATCTCCATTCAGATTTTCATGCCCTACCTGATTCTTTACTACTCCGTGTCCCTGGGGATGGAGAATTATGTGCTGATTATGGCGCCGGCCATTTTGCTGGCGGCAGTGTTCACCGCCTTTTACGGGCGGTTCTATGATCGAAAGGGCTTCCAAACGGCACTGATTCCTGCGCTTGCCCTGCTGATGGGCGGCTATACTCTGCTGTATTTCTTCCGGGGCGGTGCGTTGGTGTTCCTGGGATCACTGCTGATGATGTGTGGCTATTTGTCCGGTATGGCAGTATTCGGCGCAGTGATTCGGGATAAGACCCCTGTCAATCGGGCGGGCATGTTCCAGGGGTTGCGGATTGTGGGACAGGTGCTGGTGCCCGGCGTGGTAGGTCCCGCCATCGGTGCCGCGGTTCTGAAAAATGCGGAGCAGATTCTGAATACCGATGGCACCTATTCCTTTAAGCCCAATGAAAACATTTTCCTGGCGGCCTTCGGAGCGATTGTGGTGCTATGGGTGGTGTTGATTCCCGTGCTGAAGCGGCTGAGAAAGGAGAAAAAACATGGTTGAGTTGTTTACCCCGGAAGGGGAGAACCTGTCCGGCAAGCCTTGGCGGAGTTATCCTCGCCCCCAAATGCGAAGAAAGAGTTATGTAAACCTAAACGGAAGTTGGGATTTTGCAGTTACTAATAGGGAGATTCCAAAAAAATATAACCAAAAGATTTTGATTCCTTTCTGCCCGGAAAGCGCCCTGTCCGGCATCGGTCAGCATTTCCCGGAGGGCAGCGCCCTGTGCTACCGGAAGCGGATTCGCTTGCCCCGGGACTATAACCGGGGGCGGGTGCTGCTGCACATCGGGGCGGCGGATCAACATGCCGAAGTTTATGTAAACCAATCCAAGCTGGCAACCCATTCCGGTGGCTACGAAGCCTTCACGGTGGACATCACCGAGGCGCTGGGGGACACCATCGATTTGTTGATTATCTGCCGGGACGACCTGCGGGATAAGTCCCAGCCCTACGGCAAGCAGACCATGAAGCGGGGTGGCATGTGGTACACCCCGGTGTCCGGCATTTGGCAGACGGTGTGGCTGGAAACTGTGCCCGAGCGTTATATTCAGCGACTGAACATCGAAAATAACGGCACGTCGGTGACCATTTCCGTGGAGCCTGCCCTGGAGGGACGGATTATCGTTCCTGAGTTGGGTGAATTTGAATTAGAGGATGGAAAAGTTATCATTTCTCCTGAAAATCCTCATTTTTGGAGCCCAGACGACCCCTATTTGTATGAGTTCACCCTGTGGGCAGGGGAGGATGAGATTCGCTCCTATTTCGCCCTGCGGACGCTGGAGGTCAAGGAAGTCGGTGGCTACCAGCGGCTGTGCTTGAATGGCAAGCCCTATTTCTTCCACGGATTGCTGGATCAAGGTTATTGGCCTGATGGACTGTTTACGCCGGCAACTCCGGAATGTTATGCAAACGATATTTTGGCCATGAAAAAGCTGGGCTTCAATACGCTCCGCAAGCACATCAAGGTAGAACCTGAGGAATTTTACTACCAATGCGACCGGCTGGGAATGATTGTGTTCCAGGACATGGTCAATAACGGCAAATATGACTTCCTGCGGGATACTGCCATGCCGACGGTTGGCGTTCAAACCCGAGACGACCGGAAATTGCACACCGACCCCGCCACCCGTGATGCCTTTCTGCGGGGGATGGAGAGCACAGTGTTCCAGCTTCGCAACCATCCCAGTATCCTGTATTGGACGATTTTCAACGAGGGCTGGGGGCAGTTCGACAGCGACAATGTCTACAACCACCTCAAGGCGCTGGATGGAACGCGCTGGATTGATTCCACCTCTGGCTGGTTCCGGCGCAAGGAATCGGATGTGGACAGCCGACACGTGTACTTCAAGCCCATTCGGCTAAAGGCGGGGGAGAAGCCCTTGGTGTTGTCAGAGTTCGGTGGCTATTCCTACAAGCCAGAGGGGCACGTGTTCAACACAGAGAAAACCTTTGGTTATCGTAAATTCAATGATGCCGATTCCTTTGCCACAGCTTTGGAGGAGTTGTATTACACCCAAGTCATCCCTGCCGCCAAGGAGGGGCTTTGTGCCGCTATTTATACCCAGGTGTCCGATGTGGAGGACGAAACCAACGGCCTTTTGAGTTACGACCGCAAGGTGGAAAAGTTGACCCTTGAGCGGATGTTACCCATCGCCCAAGCCTTACATGATGCAGTTGAATAAAAATCACCGCCTGGAGAATGATTCTCCAGGCGGTGTTGCTTAGTGGCGTTGCATAATATCATTCAGCATGCCGTTGTTGAAAATAGTGGTGGGGTAGGGAATCAGCGCAAAATGAATCTTCATGATGGAATAATCAAAGCTGGCCGTCGAACCGTCTGCTTCCTGTTGATTTCTGAGGTATTGCGTCCGGCGATATTGCTCGGCCTGCTCCTTGGTCACGCGCATAGCGGCATACTCATAGGTATAGCCGGATACTTCGCTGAGGGCCTTTCGAATCAAATTGCCGTTCTCGTCGTAAACCAGGGAAGTATGGTTGCAGGAGACTTCATATCCGGCTTCATCAGCGTTCTCAGCCGAGTAGGTGAAGGTGTATTTCTTCTGCAGCATTTGATATACGTAGGTGCTAACGCTGGTCAGCTTGCCGGAGTCGTATTCGCAAATAGTGGGGCTTATCAGGGTGCCATCTGAATCGTAGGTGTTTTTGGAAATCAGGTTGCCCTGATCGTCGTAGGTAAACTGGGTATTTTGCTGCAAACGATAGGTGTCGTCCTGTTCGTCGAGGCCCTTATTGTAGGAGGTGATGGAGTAATCCAGAGTCTTCAGCCGACCTGCATCGTCGTAGCTGTATTCAAAGAGCTGAGCATGTTCTATGGAGTAGTAGAAGGCCTGAGTCAAGCGGTTCTGATCATCGTAGGAGAATTTATTGACTAAAACCAATTCGTCGCTATTCCATTGCTCGCTCTCTACCCGAATTAGATTGCCGTTCTGGTCGTAGCGATAGAAGGTGGTCCAGGTTTCGTCGCTGGCTTCACCGCTCATCGAGATGCTGTGCTGGGTCATGGATTCGATTTTTCCGGCCTTATTATAGGTATAGGTGATGCCGTATTTGGTGTAATCTTCTTTGATTCCTTCTTTAATCGGATAATCAGAATCGGTGTGGATGTAATTAATGAGAGTGCCATGGTCATCATACTGGTATTCCCACGTAGCATCAATGGTTCCGTTGATGTGGCAATAGGCATATTCGTAAAACATGCAATCTTCGTTCCATATTTTGACAGTGTCGCCCTTATCCTGCTGCGCCGACAGAAGATTAGCGCCGTCATCATAGGTGTAGAGAGTCTGGGAGTACAGTATCCTTTTGCCTGCCATGTCGGGCTGGTATTCGTTTTTCTTGGTGAGGACGTAAATGGTCACCAATTCTTCCTCCGGGGCGGGCTTGGTGCAAGCGGATATGGACAGCAGCATCAGGGCAGCAAGCAGGAAACTAAGGATTTTCTTCATATTGCTCAATCCTTTCTATGTGGGATAATATGATTATAGTCATTTATTGTAAACAAGTCAATAGCGATTGCATCCGCACAGGCCACTTAGCAGGATCGTAAATCTTAAGGAAATTCTATGTTTGCTCTTGTAAAATCCTAAAAAATATGGTAAACTGAATTGATTTATGTGAAATTTATGCTTTAGGAGCCATTGATATGTCGAATTTAGTTGAAGAAATCAGCCGTCGACGGACGTTTGCGATTATTTCCCACCCCGACGCCGGTAAAACCACCTTGACCGAGAAGTTCTTGCTCTACGGCGGCGCTATCGCCCAGGCGGGTGTGGTCAAAGGCAAGAAAAATTCCCGTGCCGCTACCTCCGACTGGATGGAAATCGAAAAACAGCGTGGTATTTCCGTTACCTCCTCTGTTATGCAGTTCCAGTATGGCGGCTTTTGCATCAACATTCTGGACACACCCGGTCACCAGGACTTTTCTGAGGATACCTACCGCACCCTGATGGCGGCGGACTCCGCAGTCATGGTCATTGACGGCGCCAAGGGTGTGGAGCCCCAGACCCGGAAGCTCTTTAAGGTCTGCGCCATGCGGCATATTCCCATTTTCACCTTTGTTAACAAGATGGACCGGGAAACCAAGGACCCCTTCGACCTGCTGGACGAAGTGGAGCGGGAGCTGGGCATTGAAACCTATGCTATGAACTGGCCCATCGGTTCCGGCAAGGACTTTCAGGGCGTGTACGACCGGGAGCGCAGCTCACTGCTGTTCTTCTCCGGTCTGAACGGCAAGGCCAAGGCGGACAAGCTGGAAATCGATCTCTACGATCCCCAGGTTGCTCAGCTGCTGGACAGCGAACAGAAGCATCAGCAGCTGATTGACGATGTGGAGCTGCTGTCCGCCGGTCGGGAGATGGATATGGAGGCGGTACGCTGCGGTCAGCTGAGTCCTGTGTTTTTCGGCTCCGCTCTGACCAATTTCGGCATCGAGCCCTTCCTGGAGGCGTTCCTGAAGCTGACTCCGCCGCCTCTGGCCCGTGTGGCCGATTGCGGCACCATCGATACTTTTAGCCCGGATTTCTCTGCCTTTGTCTTTAAAATCCAGGCCAACATGAACAAGGCCCACCGGGACCGGTTGGCCTTTATGCGAATTTGCTCCGGCAAGTTCCAGCGGGATACGGAGTATTTCCACGTTCAGGGCAATAAGAAAATGCGTCTGTCCCAGCCCCAACAGTTGATGGCGGCGGAGCGTGAAATCGTAGAGGAGGCCTATGCCGGTGACGTGATCGGTGTCTTTGACCCCGGCATCTTTGCCATCGGTGATACCATTACCGTTCCGGGCAAAAAGTTCAGCTATTCCGGCATTCCTACTTTTGCGCCGGAGCATTTCAGTCGGGTCTCCGCCAAGGATTCCATGAAGCGCAAACAGTTTGTGAAGGGTACCGAGCAGATTGCTCAGGAGGGTGCCATCCAGATTTTTAAGGTGCCCAACTCCGGCATGGAGGAGGTTATCGTGGGTGTCGTGGGCACGCTGCAGTTCGACGTCTTCCAGTACCGCATGAAGAACGAGTACGGTGTGGATTTACGGATGGAGGGTCTGCCCTACGAGGAAATCCGCCTGATTGAGAGCTATCCCGGTGACCTGCAGGATTTGAATCTGGGCAGCGATGCGGAGCTGCTGGAGGATTACCGTGGGCGTAGCCTGCTGGTTTTCTCCAGCTATTGGGCCATCGACTTCATCTGCCGCCGGAATCCCGGTCTGGTGCTGAAGGAAATTGTGGTTGAAGAAGGTTAATAGAATTTATCGCCGGTGCGTTACGCACCGGCGATTTTTTTATGTTATTTCACGGACTTTGCTTCGCAGTAAATGCAGCGGTAAATCTGATTATCCTTATCCACCAGCTTGTACACTGCAGGCAGTTCCTGCTCGGTGGAGGTGATGCACCGGGGGTTGATGCAGGCCGGGCGGTCGTAGACCAGATTGGATGTGTCGATTTCCTCCCGGATGGGGTCTCGCTTGGCTTCCTCCAGCAGCATGAGAATCAGTGCCATGCGCATGTATTTGCCGTTGAGGGCCTGGCGGAAATAGGCGGCACGGGGGTCATCGTCCACCTTGACGCTGATTTCATTGACCCGGGGCAGGGGGTGCAGGACGCACATTTTCTCCTTAGCCAGCGTCATCTTTTCGGCGGTGAGCACATAACTGTCCTTCAGTCGGGCATATTCGGCGGGATCGTCGAACCGCTCCTGCTGGATGCGGGTCATGTACAGCACGTCCAGCTTGGGCAGAGCCTCTTCCAAATCTGTGGTTTCCTCGTAGGGGATGCCCTTGGGGTCCAGCTCGTTGTAGCGGACATACTTGGGCAGTTTCAGCTCCTCAGGGGAAATCAGGATGAACTTAATGCCGGTGTAGCGGCACATGGCAGCAATCAGAGAGTGAACGGTTCGACCATATTTCAAGTCGCCGCACAGACCGATGGTCAGATTATCCAGCCGCCCCAGTTCGCGGGAGATGGTCAGCAGGTCCGCCAGGGTCTGGGTGGGGTGGAAGTGACCGCCATCGCCGGCATTGATGACCGGGATGCTGGCATTCCGCGAAGCCACGTAGGGTGCGCCCTCCAGGGGATGGCGCATGGCGATGATGTCAGCGTAGCAGCTGATGATTTTGGCGGTGTCGGCGATGCTCTCGCCTTTGGATGCGGAGGAGGAATTGGCAGAACTGAAGCCAATCACATTGCCGCCCAGCTCCATCATGGCGGCCTCAAAGCTCAGCCTGGTGCGGGTGGAGGGCTCGAAGAACAAGGTGGCCAGCTTCTTGTGGGCGCACTTGTCCTGGTAGGCTTCGGGATTTGCAATGATGTCCTTGGCGGTGGCGATGAGCTTATCCAGCTCCGCCACGGAAAGGTCCAGAATATCAATCAGACTTCTCATTATTTCGCTCCGTTCACAGCCAGATAGTTTCGGATACGAGCTACATTTTCGGCATTAGCGGGATCCTCTTCCAGGTATTCGATGATGTCATACACATCAACAACGGAGTAGACAGGGAAGCCGAACTGCTCCTCAATTTCCTGCATAGCGCCCTTCTCACCCTGGCCCTTTTCCTTGCGGTCGACCATGATGAAGGTGGCGGCTACCTTAGTGCCTTCCAGATGGCTCAGAATTTCCATGGACTCCCGGATGGCAGTACCGGCAGTGATGACATCCTCGATGATGACGATTTCCTCGCCGGGCTGGGGCACATAGCCCACAAACACGCCGCCTTCTCCGTGGTCCTTAATCTCCTTGCGGTTGAAGAAGAAGGGGACATCCAGACCGTTCTTGCTCAGGGCAACGGCGGCGGAAACGGACAGGGAAATGCCCTTGTAAGCGGGACCGTAAAGGACGGCATTCTTCTTACCCAGCTTGTCGAAGTAGGCCTTGGCATAGAATTCGCCGACCTTGGTAATCTGGTCGCCGGTCTTAATCATGCCGGCATTGACAAAGTAGGGGATTTTCCGGCCGGACTTGGCGGTGAAATCGCCAAATTTCAGCACGCCGGCGCCTTCCAGGAACTGAATAAATTCTCTCTTATAAGCTTCCATATTGTTTCTCCTTCTTGGTATTCCACGTCGTTGCGAGGACCCTGGGCGAAGCCAAAGGGGCAGTGGCAACCAGAGGTGACCGGAATGTTTGGGGGATTGCCACGCCAGTCTGCGGGCTGGCTCGCAATGACGTATGGTTATTTAGAGGTGCTCTTTCTGGGAACCGGTGGGGTTCTGGGTGCTGAAGCCCACGTTGACCAGGTGGTCTGCTACACGCTCCAGACCGATGACGGTGGAGGTGTAGTAGGGGCTGTGGGTGACGCTGCAATTGCCCTCAGACAGGCGGGCGTAATGCTTGGCAGTCAATGCCTTTTTCATGCCGTTTACCCGATTCTCGTATTCGGTCAATTCCGAAAGCCGATTGCGATTTAGGTTTTCAAAAACATCCTTTGCAACGGAGAACATACCCAGCACGGCATCGCACATGGCGCGAATCTCCTCCTGCGCCTCCTGGGAGTAGGTCAGCTCCTTCTGCTTCATTTCCTGGCTAATTTTGTAGAAATTCAGGGCATGGTCGCCGATACGCTCCAAGTCGTTGAGCACGTGGAAGTAAGCGCCGATGGTGGCCTCATCTTGGGCGTTAATCTCGGAGGAGAGCTTGATGAGGAAGGTGGTCAGCGCACTGTTGGTGAAGTCGATGATGGCTTCATTTTCGTTGATGGTATCGCCGTCGGCGGTGGAACTCGTCTGCATGGCATTGAAAGCCAGGCGGGTATTTTCCTCCGCAACGGAGAGCATGTAGTCAACTTCTTTCTTAACCTGAGCCACGGCAACGGAGGGCATAGCCAACATATGGTCATCCACATAATGCAGGGTGTGGATGGCTTCAACCTCTTTTTTGTCGTGGATGACGACCTTGGAGAAGGCGACCAGCTGCTTGACAAAGGGCAGCAGCATGCAGGTAGTGGTGACGTTAAAAATCACGTGGAAGAGGGATACACGCATCTGCAGGGACATGGTGTCGTTGCCGGGGAAGCAGAAGGTCAGCAAATCAATCACAGGCTGACAAAAAATCCAAATGATTGCTGCGAAAACCACCGTGCCGACGGTATTGAACGTAAAGTGAATCAGAGCCACACGCTTGGAGTTGGCATTAGCGCCCATGGAGGCCAGCAAGGCGGTAACACAGGTGCCGATGTTGGCACCCAGCACGATGAACAGCGCCAAATCCAAATCCATTACACCGATGCCGACCATGGTGATAACCACACCGGTGGCGGCGGAGGAGCTTTGCAACAGGGCGGTAAAAATGGCACCTACCAAAATCAGAAGCAGGGGAAAGTTAATCACGCTGAAAATGTTGCTGAACAGTTCCTTGACCAGTGCGTTTCCAAAGGCATCCGGGCTGCTCATGACGTTCAAGCCGATGAAAATCAGTCCCAGACCACAGCAAAGGCTGCCGATGTTTTTTACCTTTTCCTTTTTCACAAAGCCCAGCATCACGCCAATAAAGCCAAGCAGATACATGGCCATGTTGAAGTAGTCATTCTTCAGGGCGACCAGAATGCCGGTGATGGTGGTGCCGATATTGGCACCCATGATGATGGGAGTAGCCTGCATCAGCGTCATAACACCGGCATTGACCAAGCCGATGACCATCACGGATGTGGCGGAAGAACTCTGGATAATGGCGGTGACTGCAGCACCTACGCCCACACCGGAAAACCGGTTTCCGACGATTTTGCCCAGAAGTTTTTGCATACCTGCACCGGCGCTTTTTTCCAACGCGTCGCTCATGAAGTTCATGCCGACGATGAAAATGCCTACGCCAGCCAGCAGCCAAATCATGCTTTGAATGAGTTGCATGATTTCATCAGGAGTAAACATAGATTTTTTCCTTTCTCTTATGCCAGGAGGAGGTTTTGTAGGTTTTCGACTGTTTCGACGATGAACTCTGCACCGCAGCCCTCATGCTCCTGCCGGTTGCCATAGCCATAGAGTACCCCGATGGCGGCAATGCCGTTTTCGTGAGCGCCAATGACATCGTGTTCCCGGTCGCCAACCATGACCACATCGGTCAAGTCGGTGACGTTGCCACGATTCAGGGCATCCGCAATCACGGTGGTCTTGGTGGAGTGGGCTTTCTCATCCATGGGAGCGCCGCAGATTACTTCGAAATACTCCGCCAGGGCGAAGTGCTTCAAAATCTGCTTAGCAAAGTGCTCCGGCTTGGAGGTAGCCACCATCAGGCGCTTTCCGCCGGCAACCAGAGCTTGAAGCATCTCACGGATGCCGTCATAGGGGACGTTTTCCCGCCATCCGATGGTGGAAAAACGCTCCCGATAGAGCCGAATGGCCTGGAATGCCGATTCGTCGTCGAAATTGTAGTGTCGCTGAAAGGATACCTTTAGTGGCGGACCGATGAAAGGGTGGAGTGTGGTCAAATTCTCTACTTCAATTCCGAAGTGCCCCAGAGCATAGGCAACACTTTTTGTGATACCTTCGGCAGGATCTGTCAAGGTGCCGTCCAGGTCAAAGAGAATTGTGTGGTATCTCATCAGTCACAGAATTCTGCCACGCAGCGCTCGTAGGCAGCCACGGGGTCAGCGGCGGCAGTGATGGGACGACCCACCACGATATAGTCGGAGCCAATTGCCTTGGCCTGAGCGGGGGTCATGACCCGCTTCTGGTCGCCCACGTCGCCATCAGCGAAGCGGACACCGGGAGTGATGGTCAGGAAGTTTTCACCACAGCGATTGTGCACCTTGCCTGCCTCCAGGGGGGAGCAGACGATGCCGTCCAGACCGGCGTTCTTGGCGGTTTGGGCATAGTGCATGACCACCTCATCGATGGGCTCCTTGATGAGAATGTCCTTCTCCAGAGCTTCCTGGTCAGTGGAGGTCAGCTGGGTTACGGCAATCAGCAGGGGGCGGGTGCCGTCCTCCCGGGTAAGACCCTCCAAAGCGCCCTTCATCATGGCGGTGGCGCCGGCGGCGTGGAGGTTGGTGATGTCCACATCCAGATTCCGCAGAACGGCCATGGCCTTCTTGACGGTGTTGGGAATATCGTGGAGTTTCAGATCCAGGAAAATTTTGTGACCCCGGGCCTTAATCTCCCGCACGATGCTGGGACCTTCGGCATAGTACAGCTCCATGCCAATCTTCACAAAGGGCTTTCTGCCGGTGAACTTGTCCAGGAATGCAAAGGTCTGCTCAGCGCTGGCGAAGTCGCAGGCTACGATAACGTCTTTTCCCATTAGTGGGCACCTCCAATAATTTCTTTCAGATTTTCAATTTTGTATTTCTTCATAACGGCGGGCAGGTCTTCAATGATTCGCTTGCAGGCGAAGGGATCCACCAGATTTGCCGCGCCAACTTCAACTGCGGTGGCGCCGGCCAGCATCAGCTCAATGACATCCTCGGCCTTGCTCACGCCGCCCATGCCCACAATGGGAATGTTGACGGCTTCATACACCTGGTAAACCATGCGAACCGCCAGGGGGAGCAGAGCGGGACCGCTCATGCCGCCGGTTTTGTTGGCAATGATGGGCTTTTTCCGTGCCAGGTCGATGCGCATGCCCAGCACCGTGTTAATCAGGCTCACCGCATCGGCACCGCCTTCTTCCACCGCCCGGGCGATAGCGCAGATGTCGGTGACATTGGGGCTCAGCTTGACAATGACGGGCTTGGTGGTGACGGCCTTGACCGCCTGAGTCACTTCTTTGGCCAGAGCCGGATCCGTGCCGAAGCTCATGCCGCCGCCGTGGACGTTGGGGCAGGAAATATTCACTTCTAGCCAGCCCACCTGAGGCTCCTTGTCCAGTTTTTCACAGGTTTTTACATACTGTTCGATGGAAAAACCGCTGATGTTGGCCATAACGGGCTTGTGGAAGAATTCCTTCATTTCCGGAAGCTCGTGGGCAATGACATGGTCTACACCGGGGTTTTGCAGGCCTACGGCATTGAGCATACCGCCGTCAAACTCGGCGATGCGGGGGGTGGGATTGCCAAACCGGGAGTCCAGGGTAGTGCCCTTAAAGGAGAAGGTGCCGAGGATGTTAATGTCGTACAGCTCAGCGAATTCTTTACCAAAGCCGAAAGTGCCGGAGGCGGGAATCACGGGGTTATCCAGTTCGATACCGCAAAGTTCAACCTTTGTGCTCATCCGAACACCTCCTCACGGAAGAATACCGGGCCGTCCTTGCAGACCCGCTTGTAGCCGGCCTTGGTCTGGATGGTGCAGCCCATGCAGGCACCGAAGCCGCAGCCCATCCGCTCCTCAAAGGAGTACTGACCCGGTGTGGTCATCACGTTCTCCATGGCCTTGAACATGGGCAGGGGGCCACAGGAGTAGAAGTAAGTATAGTTCAGATTCTTGATTACATCGGTGACGAAACCCTTGGTGCCAACACTTCCGTCGGCGGTGGCGATATGCACCTGGGCACCCAGAGCCTTGAATTCCTCCGCAAGGAAGATTTCCGCACCGGTGTTGAAGCCCAGAACTACCTGGGGGTGCTTACCCTGGGAAATCAGCTTCTTGCACAGGTTGTACATGGGGGGCACACCTACACCGCCACCCACCAGAACCGGAGCGTCACCGGAGAGGGAGGTGTCATAGCCGTTGCCCAGACCGGTCAGCACGTCCAGTTTGGTGCCGGCTGGCAGGGTGGCCATGATTTCGGTGCCGGAGCCCACGACCTTGTATATGAGGGTCAGGGTTTGATTGTCATAATCGCAGACGGAGATGGGCCGGCGCAGGTACTTTTCCGGCAGCCGCAGATCCACGAACTGACCGCAGTTCGTGATGGCGGAGGTGTCGCCCTCCAGCACCATTTTGTATACCGCATCCGTCAGCGCGGTATTGCTGACGATGGTGAAAATGCTTTGTTTCATAGTTCCTCCTTGTACAGGTGGGGGAATGTAATCGTTTTACATCGTTGCAAGGGCCGCTAGGCCCGTGGCAATCCCGTAAGGTTGGGGGATTGCCACGTCGCTTCGCTCCTTGCAATGACGTATAAGTGATTAAGCGTCGATGGTAGAGATGGTCAGAGTTGTTTCCTCCAGCACGTCCAGCAGAACCTTGATGGTATCCAGGGCGGTGAAGAGGGTCACGTTGTACTCGGTGGCAATCTGGCGAATCTGGATGCCATCCTGCTCATTGGAGCCGGGATCCTTGGTGTTGATTACGTAGGCGATGTGACCCTGGCGCAGAGCGTTGGGGATTTCATCACTGCCGGCGCTGATTTTTTGCAGGCCGTGGGTGCGGATGCCGTTCTCCTTCAGGAATTTGGCGGTGCCGGAGGTGGCCTGAATGTTGAAGCCCAGCTGGTAGAACCGGCGAATCAGGGGCAGAGCCTCCTCCTTGTCCTTGTCGGCGATGGTCGCCAGCACGGTGCCGTAGTTCTGCAGGCGCATACCGGAGGCCTGCAGGGCCTTATACAGAGCGCGGGTCATGGTGCGGTCGTAGCCGATGGCTTCGCCGGTGGACTTCATCTCGGGGGAGAGGTAAGCGTCCAGACCACGAATCTTATTGAAGGAGAAGACGGGGGCCTTGACGTACCAGCGGTCCTTCTCGTCGGGATAGATGTCGAACAGACCCTGCTCCTTCAGGCTCTTGCCCAGGATGACCTCGGTGGCGATGTCTGCCAGGGAGTAGCCGGTGGCCTTGGACAGGAAGGGGACGGTACGGGAGGAGCGGGGATTGACCTCGATGATGAACACGTTGTCGTCCTTGTCCACGATAAACTGGATGTTGTACAGACCTACGATGCCGATACCCAGACCCAGCTTCTTGGCATACTGCAGGATGATGCCCTTGACCTTGTTGCTGATGGAGAAGGGGGGATAGACGGAGATGGAGTCGCCGGAGTGAACGCCGGTGCGCTCCACCAGCTCCATGATGCCGGGAACGAACACGTCCCGACCGTCACAGATGGCATCAATCTCCACCTCGCGACCCTGGATATACTTGTCAACCAGAACGGGCTTGTCCTCGTCAATTTCAACGGCGGTGCGCAGGTAATGGCGCAGTTGGTCCTCGTTGGCCACAATCTGCATGGCACGACCGCCCAGGACGAAGCTGGGACGAACCAGAACAGGGTAGCCGATTTCCGCTGCGGCGGCGATGCCGTCCTCCAGCTTGGTCACCGCCCGACCCTTGGCACGGGGAATATCCAGCTCATTGAGCAGGTTCTCGAAAGCGTTCCGGTCCTCGGCCTTGTCGATGGCGGCGCAGTCGGTACCGATGATCTTCACACCCCGGTCAGTCAGGGGCTGTGCCAGGTTGATGGCGGTCTGACCGCCCAGGCTGGCGATGACACCCTCGGGCTGCTCGAACTCGATGATGTTCATAACATCCTCGGGAGTCAGAGGCTCGAAGTAGAGCTTATCAGCGGTGGTGTAGTCGGTGGACACGGTTTCGGGATTGTTGTTGATGATGATGGCCTCATAGCCGGCGTTCTTGATGGTCATAACCGCATGGACGGTGGAGTAGTCGAATTCCACGCCCTGGCCGATGCGGATGGGACCGGCGCCCAGCACCACGATTTTCTTGCGGTTGGTGAGCAGGGAAGCGTTTTCGCCGGTATAGCTGGAGTAGAAGTAGGGGATATAAGCGCCAGTGTGGCAGGTATCCACCATCTTGAACACAGGGAACAGGTTGTTGGCCTTGCGGAAATTGTACACATCCAGCTCACTCTGACCCCACATCCGGGCAACATACTTGTCGCTGAAGCCCATCTTCTTGGCCTCAGTCAGGATGGACAGGTCGTTAACGTGGGCTTTCAGAGTCTCCTCCATGTCCACGATGCGCTTGATGGCCTCCAGGAAGAAGGGAGTAATCTGGGTGATTTCGTGAATTTTCTCTACGCTGACACCGTGGTAGAACAGCTCGGCGATGGCGAAAATATTGTCGGAGCGGAAGGTGGAGATGTACTCCAGCAGCTCCTCTACGCTCATGTTGTCGAACTTGGACAGGTACATATGGTTGGCACCAATTTCCAGGGAGCGAATGCCCTTCAGCAGGGATTCCTCCAGGGTAGAACCGATGCCCATGACCTCGCCGGTGGCCTTCATCTGGGTGCCCAGCACGTTGGTGGCGGAGGCGAACTTATCGAAGGGGAATCGGGGCAGCTTGGAGATGACGTAGTCCAGCTTGGGCTCGAAGGCGGCGGTGGTGTTGGCGATCTTGATTTCGTCCAGCGTCATGCCTACCGCAATCTTAGCGGTCACCCGGGCAATGGGATAGCCGGAAGCCTTGGAAGCCAGAGCGGAGGAACGGGATACACGGGGGTTGACCTCGATGAGGTAGTACTCGGAGGAGTGGGGGTTCAGGGCAAACTGGACGTTACAGCCGCCCTCAATCTTCAGTTCCCGAATCAGCTTGATGGCGGAGTCGTTGAGCATTTTCAGGTCGTGATCGTTCAGGGTCATGATGGGTGCCACCACCAGACTGTCACCGGTGTGGACGCCCACGGGGTCGATGTTCTCCATGCCGCAGATGGTGATGGCGTGGTCCTCGCCGTCACGCATGACCTCAAACTCAATTTCCTTATAGCCCTTGACGGATTTTTCAATCAGAACCTGGTGAACAGGGGAGAGCTTAAAGGCATTCAGACCAACATCAATCAGCTCCTCTTCACTGTAGGCGAAGCCGCCACCGGTGCCGCCTAGGGTGAAGGCGGGACGCAGAACCACGGGGTAGCCGATGCGCTTGGCAGCCTCCTTGGCCTCCTCGATGGAGTAGGTGATTTCGGAGGGAATGACAGGCTCCCCCACGGACTGGCACAGCTCCTTGAACAGCTCCCGGTCCTCAGCACGCTCGATGGACTCGCTGGAGGTGCCCAGCAGCTGCACGTTGCACTCGGCCAGGATACCCTTCTTTTCCAGCTGCATGGCCAGGTTCAGACCGGTCTGGCCGCCGATACCGGGAACGATGGCATCGGGACGCTCATAGCGGATGATTTTGGCCACATATTCCAGAGTCAGGGGCTCCATATAGACTTTATCGGCGATGGTGGTGTCGGTCATGATGGTGGCGGGATTGGAGTTCACCAGAACCACCTCGTAACCCTCTTCCTTCAGCGCCAGGCAGGCCTGGGTGCCGGCATAGTCAAATTCAGCGGCCTGACCGATAACGATGGGGCCGGAGCCGATAATCATAATCTTCTTTAAATCCGTACGTTTTGCCATTTTGTTTACCTCCGTAGAATGCGATATTATTGATAGATTCCGTCATGTAAGCACTTGCTCACGATGACGTTGAAATTACAGATTTTCTTTCCAGACGATTTTGCCGTCGCAGACGGTCAGCAGGCACCGACCGTAGAAATTCATACCGGTGAAGGGGCTTGCTTTGCCCATGGATTCAAATTCGGCGGGGTCCACCGTATATTCCCGGCTCAAATCCCACACGCTGAAATCCAACCCAAGGGGCAACCCGAAGCGTTTACGGGGATTGTCCACCAGGAGCTCCACCAGCCGCTCCATGCTAATGACACCGGGTTTGACCAGGTGGGTATAGAGGGCGGCGAAGGCGGTTTCCAGACCCACCACACCGAAGGCGCTCTTTTCCAGCCCCCTGCTCTTTTCCTCGGCAGAGTGAGGGGCATGGTCAGTGGCAATCATGTCGATGGTGCCGTCCACGATACCCTCAATCAGTGCCTGGCGGTCCTCCGCACTGCGCAGAGGGGGGTTCATCTTAAAGCGACCGTCCTCCTGCAAATCTGCGTCGGACAGAATCAGGTAATGGGGGCCGGTTTCGCAGGTCACGTCCACCCCTTGGGCCTTGGCCCGGCGGATGATATCCACGCTCTCCTTGGTGGAGATGTGGCAGACATGGTAGGCGCAGCCGATTTCTTTCACCAGCTCCAAATCCCGGGCGATTTGTGCCCATTCGCTTTCGGAACAGATGCCCCGGTGACCGTGGGTACGGGCATACTCGCCGTCGTGAATGTAGCCGCCACGGAGCAGCTCGTTGACCTCGCAGTGGGCCACAATCATTTTGCCCAGAGCCTTGGCTTTCAGCATAGCATCGCGCATCATGGCGTCATTCTGCACACCCCGCCCGTCATCGGAGAAGCCGCAGACGTAGGGGGCCATGTCCTCCAACGCAGCCAGTGTTTGACCGGCCTCGCCCACGGTGATGGTGCCGTAGGGGTAGACGTGGATGCAGGCATCGTTTTCAATGATTGACCGTTGCAGATTTAAGTGTTCCAGGGAATCCGGGGTGGGGTTCAGGTTCGGCATGGTGCAAACAGCGGTGTAGCCACCCCGGGCGGCGCTGACACAGCCGGTGGCAATGGTCTCTTTATAAGAAAATCCCGGCTCTCTGAAATGCACATGCACATCACAAAAGCCAGGAAATACATCAAATATAGAATTGGAAACACCAATGCCAACACTCTGAAGGAAATTGGAAACACTTTCGCCAAAGGTGGAATCACAAGCGGATGCGTGAATTTGGAACTTGTTTCGATCCATGATGGTGGTCTCCTTTGCAGTAGTTGGGGGTCGTCAATCTTCTAATTATTATACCATAAGGTGGGGGGAGTGTCAACTCCAGAAATGGGTAAGGGGGCAGTATGCAGCTCCCAAGGGAAGCCCCTTGGGAGCCGGGAAAGTTAGTTGGTGTAGTTGTCGAAGTAGCCTTGAACCAGAACGATGGGGGTGCCCTTGTCACCGGAGCCGGAGGTCAGGTCACACAAAGAGCCAATCAGGTCGGTCAGGCGGCGGGGGGTCGTACCCTGGGAAGCCATGCAGCCCACCAGATTGTCGTTCTTGTGGCGAATCGCGCCCTTAATGGCATTTTTCAGCGCGTTGCCGGACAGGTTGGCGAAGTCATTGTCAGCCAGATATTTCAGCTTCAGTTCGTTGGGAGTGCCCTCCAGACCGGGGGTGTGGGCGGCGGAAACGCTGGGGTCAGCCAGCTCCCAAATCTTGCCCACGGGGTCCTTGAAAGCACCGTCGCCATAGACCATGACCTCAATCAGCTTTCCGGTCTTATCCATGAATCTGCGCTGCACATCCAGCACAAGCTCCGTGCACTCCCGGGGGAACAGCTTGACCTTGTCTTCGGTGGACTTGTTGGAGCCCAGCAGACCGAAGCGCTCGTTGTAGCCGCTGCCGTTAACAGGAGCGTTCAGAATCTCGTCCAGACCGCAGACCCTCTCAGCGCCGGCGGCCAGCAGCAGCCGCTTGGTGCGGACCCGGCTGTGAATATCACAGTGCAGGACGTTTTTGGTATAGTTCAGGATGGTACGGCAATCGTTGGCGAAGATAACCTCCACCTCACAGCCGCACTGACGAATCAAATCGGAATAATAGCTGACGTAGTCCACGCCGGTGAAGGGGTGCAGGTTCTCGCCAAACAGCTCCCGGTACTTTTCGAGGGTCAGCACATCAGAGTAGGGGTTGACCTTAGCCTCATCCAGCTGATCCAGGCTAACCAGCTCGTTGCCCACCTCATCGGAGGGGTAGCTGAGCATCAGGACGATTTTTTTGGCACCCTGAGCGATGCCACGCAGGCAAATGGCGAAGCGGTTTCGGGACAGGATGGGGAAGATTACACCGATGGTCTCGCCGCCCAGCTTGGTGCGGACATCCTCAGCGATGGCGGAAACAGAGGCATAGTTGCCCTGCGCGCGGGCCACAACGGACTCGGTAACAGCGACCACGTCCCGATGGTTCAGCTCGAAGCCCTCACTCTCGGCGGCTTCCAGAACGCTGTCCACAATGATTCTGGCCAAATCATCGCCCTCGCGGATGATGGGGCAACGGACGCCCCGGGAGGTGGTTCCGATTTTTCTTTCCATAAATTGACCTCATTTCATTCGGCGGCAGGCGAGCGCCAGCCATCGAAAACATTAGCGTTGGGGTTGCGACAGTCAAAAAACCCCGTTTTTTGACCCATACTATTATGCCGAATCTCGGCAAAAAAATCAAGTAAAAAACCTTACGAAATCGAAATAAATGTGAAAGGCATCCTTATCTAATTTAGACAAAAGACCGTGTCCGGTACACAAAACCCCTCAACGCTTCCATGTGGAGTGGGAGAACAGCACCAAAATCGGGAAAATTTCCAATCGTCCCGCCAGCATATCCGCCGATAGTACCAGCTTACTCAGGTCGCTAAAGTGGGCGAAATTGCAAGTAGGACCCACCGCCTCAAGACCGGGACCGATGTTGTTGAAGCAGGCCAGCACGGCGGTGAAATTGGTACCCACGGAGTTGTTGTCCAGAGAAATAAGCAGATAGCTGAAAACGATAATCGCCACATAAGCCGCCAAATAGGCGTTGGTATTGTCCAACACCTTTTCGCTGACCACCCGACCGTTGTAGCGCACAGCTTTGACCCGGCGAGGGTTCAGGATTTGTGTGATGTTCCGTCCCAGGCTCTTGAGCAGATACAGCAAGCGGGAAATCTTCAAGCCGCCGCCGGTACTGCCGGCGCAGGCGCCTACTAACATCAAGAACATGATGATGCCCTTGGAGAAAGCGGGCCATTGGTCAAAATCCGCAGATCCGTAGCCGGTTGTAGTGATAATTGTGGATACGGTAAAGGAGGCGTGACGGAAGGTTTCTTCCAGGGAGCCGTACATTTTGTAAATATTGAGCATAATCAGCACAATGGCCGTAGCTACGATGAGGACATAAGTACGGAGCTCCTCGTCCTTCACCACCGAGCGGAACTGGCGCAGAAGCAGAAGGTAGTAGCAACTGAAATTGATGCCGAATAGGAACATGAAGATGGTGGTTACATACTGAATGTATGGACTGAAGCTGGCGAGGGAGTCGTTTCGAATACCGAATCCACCGGTTCCTGCGGTGCCGAAAGCGGTGCACAGGGCATCCAGCCAGTGCATATCGCCTAAGAGCAGCAAAATGAAATTCAGCACCGTCATGACGATGTAAATCACATACAAAATGGTGGCGGTTTTTCGCATCCGGGGCACCAGCTTTCCGACATCGGGACCGGGGCTTTCTGCCCGCAGCAGGTGCATGGTAAAGCCCTTGTCTTTGCTGCCGGGAGCGATTGCCAGCAGAAACACCAGCACACCCATGCCGCCCAGCCAATGGCTGAAGCTGCGCCAGTATAGGATGCCGGGGGAGAGGGTCTCCACATCGGTCAAAATAGAAGAGCCGGTGGTGGTAAATCCGGAAACAATTTCGAAAAATGCGTCAATATACCGGGGAATCTCCCGGGAAATAACAAAGGGAAGACAACCAAAAAGACTAAGCACGACCCAACTGATACCTACACAGACCATGCCTTCCCGGGCGTCTAATGCGTTAGGGGCCCCTCGACAAATGAGAAACAGCCCTGCGGTAACCACTATGACGATGCCAATGGAAATCAAAAAGGCCTCCGCAGCTAAAAATTCGCCGTAGCAGTAGCTGATAATCAGAGCGGGCACCATGAACAGTGCTTCAATCGACAGAATTTGCGCCAAAAAGCGACCTATCATTTTATAGTTCATGACGCGCCCCTCAAACAAAAATGTCGTTAATTTGCTTTAGAATGCCACGTCCACTGGTGACGACAACCAGGGAATCGCCCCGGTAGAAGGCGGAGTTGCCGTTGGGGATTTCGGTATGGGAGCCGTGCGCGATGGAGGCAATCAGTACATTGGGGCGGGTTTTGATTAGTTTCAGGGGGATTCCGCAGTTTTTCGTGTTTTCATCCACCAAAAATTCCATGGCTTCAACCTGCCCGTCGGCAATGGCATGAACGGAAACAGCGGCACCGGTCTGGTTCTGCATGGCTCGTACGTAACGAATAATGTCGTTGCAGCACAGCTCCTTGGGGCAGATAACACTGCCCAGGTTCAGGGTGTCGAGAATGCTGCGGCTACCAATGTCGCCCAGACGGGTAATAACCTGGGGGATACCACGGCTGGAAGCGTAGAGAGAGATAATCATATTCAGTTCATCGGAGCCGGTAAGGGCAACCAGGGCATCACATTTGGACAGACCCTCACTCTCCAACACTTCCAAATCGCTGCAATCGCCATGGACGATGGAGGATTTGGGCAACAGCGTGGTCAGCTCGTGGCAGCGTTCCAGGTCCGATTCGATAATGCGGGTGCGGATTCCGTGTTCGTCCAGCTGTGCAGCAAGGTAGTGAGCCACGCGGCCGCCGCCACACAGCAGCACATCCCGAACTCTGCGGGCCAAAATACCCAAGTTACTCAGCAGCGTTGTCAAGTTTTCGCTGGCGGCGGTGACGAAAATGCGGTCCCCCTCCTGCATGATAAAATCACCACGGGGAACCAGAGCGTTGCCGTTACGCAGAACGGCGCACACCAGCACCCGGCATTTAACGATGCCGGACATATCCATCAGCCGAACGTTGCACAGCTTGCTGCTGGCATCGATACGCAGCTCCACAATTTCAGCCCGACCTTTTGCGAAAATATCCCGCCGCAGAAAGCCGGGGTAACGAAGGAGCCGTTCGATTTCTGTTGCGGCCTGCTTTTCGGGGTTGATGGCCATGGACAGACCAAAAATATTGCGCATTTCGTAAATCTGGTCGGTGTATTCCGGGTTACGAATGCGGGCGATGGTGTGAAGCTTGGGGTTCAAACCGTGGGCGATGGTACAGCAAAGCAAGTTGACCTCATCAGCACTGGTGGCGGCAATCAGCAAATCCGCATCCGCCACACCGGCCTGATTCAGTACGTCCATGGAGGCACAATTACCATGAACGGAGATAACGTCATAGCGTTCCACACTGGCATGCAGAACCTGGTTGTTATTGTCGATAAGGGTCAAATCGCAGCCCTCGGTGGAGAGCTGGCGGGCAAGGGTAGAGCCTACCCGTCCGTCGCCGGCGATGATGATGTTCATGGCATTCCCTCCATGCGATAATTCGTTACTCTATATTATAGCACAATAATCTAAAAGCACAAGTAGTAGATGAATTTGGGAGGGATATAAAAAAAGCGTGCCGCTTTCGCGGCACGCTTGGGGATGTTGGAAAGATTACTTAATCTTCTTGGGGATGCTCAGAACCACAGCCACAACGATGACCACAGCCAGAACAATCAGCAGGATGATGACAGCCTTACCAACGGTGGTGGTGTCCTTGCCAGCCTCGGTCTCAGCGGGAGCGGTGGTCTCGGGGTTGGAAGCCTCGGGAGCGGAGGGATCGGAAGCCTCGGGAGCGGAGGGCTCGGTCTCGCTGGGAGCGGAGGGCTCAACGGAAGGATCAGAGGGGTCGGAGGGCTCGGTCACAGGAGGATCAACAGGAGCAGCCTCCTTAACCAGGACCATGGCGCTGATGGCAGGAACGTCGACAGTGCCTTCAACGGAGGAGATAACCTCGGTGCCGGCCAGCTCGCCGTTGACGTAGATGTTCCAGTTGCCAGCGGGCAGGGTCACGGTAGCGGTCTCGTTGGAGCCGTTGAACAGAGCAATGATGCCCTCGGAGGCCTCACCATTGATGCCGCCGGCGATTTCGTAGCCGTAGACATTGGCGGGCAGCTTGTTGATTCTGGTGACGCTGGCTTCGACGTCGTCAGCATTGTCCAGACGCAGAGCGGGATGAGCCTTACGGAAGGCAATCAGGCCCTTGTAGTAGTTGTAGACGTTCATGTAAACGTCCTTATCCAGCTCGGACCACTTGATGGAGTTGATACCATCGCCGGCGCTGTAGCTGTTCTCGTTGAAGCCGTTGGGCTTAGTGGGGTCGGGCTTGGAGCGCAGGAATTCCTCGCCAGCCTGGAAGAAGGGGATACCCTGAGCAGTCAGGATGAAAGCAGCACCCAGCTTGTTCATGCCGGCCTTATCTTCCAGAGAAGCCTCGGGACGAACGATGGAGATATGGTCGAACAGGGTGTTGTTATCGTGGCAGGAGATGTAGTTGACGGACTGGCTGGGGGTGGTGCACCAATCGGGCAGACCCTTGAAGCAGGATTCCATATAAACAGCGTTGGAAGAGCCACCGGAGATGAAGCCCTTGTTGACGCCGCCGTAGGTACCGCCCTTAATCAGGTTACGGACGGTGTCGGAGAAGTAAGCGAAGCCGGGGGTCTTCATGGAGTTGGTCTGGGTAGCCATGGTGTAACCGGACTTGGTCATCTTGGTGCTCATGGACCAGCCTTCGCCGTAGAAGATAACGTCGGGGTGCTTAGCATGAACGGTCTCGACGATCTCGTTGATGGTATCGGTGTCCAGCAGACCAACCAGGTCGAAGCGGAAGCCGTCGATGTGGTACTCGTCAGCCCAGTAGTTGACGGAGTCAACGATGTACTTATGAACCATGCTACGCTCGGAAGCGGTATCGTTGCCGCAGCCGGAGCCGTTAGCGCCGGGACGGGAGAAGTAGCCGGGGGTAATCTGGTTGACGCAGAACTTGCCGCTGTCGGCAACGTGGTTGTAAACAACGTCCATAACGACGCTGATGCCGGCGTCGTGCAGGCCCTTAACCATCTGCTTGAATTCCTTCACACGGACCTCGCCGTTGTAAGGATCGGTGGAGTAGGAGCCCTCGGGGACGTTGTAGTTCTTGGGATCGTAGCCCCAGTTGTACTGACCCTCGGTAACACGCTCGTTGACGGAGTTGATGTCGTAGACGGGCAGCAGGTGCAGGTGGGTGATACCCAGGTCGACCATGTGGTCCAGACCGGTGGGGATACCGCTGGGAGTCTTGGTACCGGTCTCAATCAGACCCAGGTACTTGCCGACGTTGGAGATACCGGCGCTGGAGTCGGCGGACAGGTCACGAACATGCAGCTCGTAGATGACGGTGTCGACGTACTTCAGGTCAGCGTTGGGATTGGAGTCGGTGTCCCAACCCTCGGGGTTGGTGGAGGCCAGGTCGATGATCATGGCACGGTCGCCGTTGATACCGGTGGTGCGAGCGTAGGGATCGCAGGCCTCAACGGTCTTGGTGTCGAGCTTGACCTCGTAGGTGTAGTAAGTGCCGTTCATGTCGCCGTCCAGAGTGCAGATCCAGGTGCCGTTGACATCCTTGGTCATGGGGAACACTCTGTCGGTGGTCTTCTCAACGGTGGGGTCGCCGTTGCTGTACAGCTTAACATTGACCTCGACAGCGGTGGGAGCCCACAGACGCAGGAAGGTGGAGTCGCTGGTGTAGGTAGCGCCCAGGTCGTTGCCGGTGTAGGTGAACTGGCTCTCGAATTCCTCGGAGCTATAGAAGTCGGGCATGGTCAGAGCGTAATCACGGCCCTCGAAGGTCACGTTGTAGGAACGGGTCAAATCCAGGGGCTCAGTCAGAACCAGGTAGACATACTGCTTGGCAAAACGAACTTTCTCGATACCGATTTCCTTGTCAGCATTGGAGACCTTGAAGGTGTCCTCAGTGGGGTCTTCAGGCAGAACGCTGGACATCTGCAGGGTGATTTCGGGCTTGCCGTCACGATTCGCAGTCTTGTAAGCGGAGTTGGCAATGACAACACCACGCTGGACATCGTCACCCAGAACCATGAAGCCATTCTCAATCAGCTTATCCACAGTGGGAGTAGCGTCGACGGAGGGCTGAGAGGCCTTGCCGGACTCGATGTAGAAGTCGATGGTGCCGCTCAGAATACCGGTCAGGTTGATGAACTGGTCGTAATCGACGTCCTTAGCTTCCCACTCGTTGGTGGGGATGCTGTAACGAACGATGTAGCCGACCTTGGTGGTGCCGGTCTTAACCTGGATGGTGGAGACCATATCACCGTTTTCACCCGCCTCAAAATAGTAAGGGGGGCTCAGCTCAGAGATTCCATCGGGATCCCAGTGCCACATATTCCATCCTTCATAATTGCCATCTTCACGATGGTAGTGGACTCTGATGGTAATGGTGTTATCCTCAGCGGCCATGGCGGGAATAGCGCCGATGACCAGAGAAGTAACCATGATAACAGCCATCAGAATCGCAAAGATACGCTTTTTCATGTTTTCTCCTTCCAAACATAAATGTATTTCGACACATAGGTGTCGTTCTATGCAGATTATACCATAGCCATTTCGCTTTGTAAAGAACTTTTGTTGAAGTACACAAGGAAGAATCATAAAAACCATCGCACGTAAGCCGCATCACAGAGTGGGGGTGGGGTGACCCAAAAATCTTTTTAATATCCATATATTTATTTGCATTTTACTGCAAAAAATCGTTGCAATCGTCGACGGGTGTGATATGATATAGAAAAAGGGGGCTTTTTATGGAATATGTACTAATCGCCTTGGTTGGCTACCTGTTGGGAACCTCCAGTATGGCATTCTATTTAAGCATAATGACGAAAAAAGACGTCAGAAAAAGCGGAAGCGGCAATCTGGGCGCATCCAATACCATGGCACTTTTAGGCTGGAAGGCCGCGGTGCTGGTGGGCGCGCATGACATCGGAAAGGCTTGGCTGGCGGTGCTTCTGGCGAAGTGGATTTTTCCCAATGTGGCATACGCCGGTGCAGTGGCGGGAGTGGCCAGCGTGATTGGACATATTTTCCCGTTTTATCTGAAGTTTAAGGGCGGGAAGGGCCTGGCTTCCTACATCGGTTTGACTGCCGGTTTGGATATTCGGCTGGCGCTGGTGATTGTGGTTGTGGTGCTGGGCATTATGATTTTTACCGACTACATTGCGCTGGGTGCACTGGCTATGGTGGTCATCGTGCCTGTGGTCAGCCTGTTCTCTCAGGGGTGGGTTTTGGCGCTGATTCTGTGTGCCGCCACGGTGGTTATGATTTTTAAGCATATCGAGAATTTGGTGCGCATCTTCCGGGGTGAGGAAATGGGCTTCCGGGGTGCCGCCAAGGGAAAACATCGACTGTAACTACATAAAATAGGAAGGACCGGCACAAGCCGGTCCTTTTTTGTGGTTGTGAATTATAAAAAACGCGGAACCAAGCGGTTCCGCGTTTAATATTACAGTTCGCAGTTGCCCACGGTGCGGGGGAAGGGGAGCACATCACGGATGTTGGTGATACCGGTCAGGTACATGACGCAGCGCTCGAAGCCCAGACCGAAGCCGGCGTGGCGGGCGGAGCCGTACTTGCGCAGGTCCATGTAGAAGCCGTAATCTTCGGGGTTCATGCCCAGCTCTTCGATGCGGTTCTTGAGGATTTCATAGTTGTCCTCACGCTGAGAGCCGCCGATGATTTCGCCAATGCCCGGTACCAGACAGTCCATAGCTGCCACGGTCTTGCCATCGGGGTTGAGCTTCATGTAGAAGGCCTTGATTTCCTTGGGGTAATCGGTGACGAAGACGGGACGCTTGAAGATGACCTCGGTCAGATAGCGCTCGTGCTCGGTCTGGAGGTCACTGCCCCAGTGGACGGGGTAATCGAACTCGTCGTTGTGCTTTTCCAGAATTTCGATGGCCTCGGTGTAGGTGATGCGACCAAAGTCGGAATTCATAACCAGATTCAGCCGCTCCAACAGACCCTTGTCCACAAACTGGTTAAAGAAGTTCATTTCCTCGGGAGCGTGCTCCAGCACGTAGGAGATGATGTACTTAATCATATCCTCTGCCAGACGCATATCGTCCTGCAAATCGGCGAAGGCAATCTCCGGCTCAATCATCCAGAACTCGGCGGCGTGCCGGGTGGTATTGGAGTTCTCAGCCCGGAAGGTGGGACCAAAGGTGTAGATGTTGCGGAAAGCCATGGCGAAGGTTTCGCCGTTGAGCTGACCGGAAACGGTCAGATTGGTGGGCTTGCCGTAGAAGTCCTGGGAGAAGTCCACCTTGCCGTCCTCGGTCTTGGGGATGTTGTTCAAATCCAGAGTGGTGACCTGGAACATCTCGCCGGCGCCCTCGCAGTCGGAGCCGGTAATCAGGGGTGTGTGGACGTAAACGAAGTCCCGGTCCTGGAAGAACTGGTGGATGGCCATGGCCGCCAGGGAGCGGACACGGAACACAGCCTGGAAGGTGTTGGTCCGGGGGCGCAGGTGGGTGATGGTGCGCAGGAACTCCATGGTGTGGCGCTTGGGCTGCAGGGGGAAGTCGCCGGTGGAGGGACCCTCCACGGTGACGGTGCTGGCCTGAATCTCGAAGGGCTGCTTGGAGTCGGGGGTAAGCACCAGCTTGCCCTTGACGATCAGAGCAGCGCCGATGTTAATCTTGCTGATTTCCTGGAAATTTTCAATGGTGTCGTTATAAACCACCTGAACGGGGGAAAAGTAGGTGCCGTCGTTCAGGACGATGAAGCCAAACTGTTTGGAAGGACGGCGGTTGCGAACCCAGCCACCAACCTCAATTTCCTTGTCGGCATATTTTTCGGTGTTCTTGAAAAGCTCACGAACAGTAATCAGTTCCATGATGTAGACCTCTCTTGCAAAGAAAATATAAAATAGTATACGTCAATCCGGCGAAATTTACAAGAGGGAAGTGAGAAAATTATGAAAAATATCAATTATTTTACTGCACTGGTGGCAAATAACCAAATTGTTTGACAATTTTCACCACCGGGTGTATAATCAATATAAACAAAATTCAAGGAGGGAACCCAAATGCATTGTACAACATGCGGTAAACTGATTCAACCGGAAGATGCTTTTTGCTGCGGATGCGGTACACCTGTGCCTGCTCCTGCGCCTGCGGTGAGCTATGCGCCCCCGGTTGCACCTGCGCCCGTGTGTGCACCCGCTCCGGCACCTGTCATCGCTCCGGCGGCTGCCCCGGCTCCCGTTGGTAAAAAATCTCCCGTCATTGCAGTATTTCTGACCCTGCTGGCATTGGTCATGCTGATAACCATGCTTCTCATGCCTATGATGAAGCTGTGTCGGGAAAGCAAATCCAGCAGCTGGAACGATAACGAGGATAAGTGGTGTAGTCCGATTAGCTTGCTGGATGTGGAATTCTCCGGCGAGGAGGAATCTGACGATGCGGCTTACTGCTCTGTGGTGACCTTTGTGCTGCTTAATGCGTCCATTATTGGCGTCGCAGTATTCAGTTTTATGGGCAAGAATTTGATTAGTGCCATTTTGTCGCTGTTCGAATTTGTTGTGTTGATTTGGTATTGGTTGAACATTGCTTCCGTCTGGAGGGATATGGCCCCAAAGAATTATGAGTGTTACACAGAATTGGATTGGGGTATGATCCTGTGCCTCGTTTGTGTGGCGGTGTCGACGCTGTTGTCCATTCTCGAATACAGCGCTGAAAAGAAACGTGCTTGAAAATTAGGCCCCCGGTTTTCCGCTGGTGGAATGGCAGTCTACCTACTTATTAGAAAAACCTGCTGTGGATTCAACCACAGCAGGTTTTGTTTATTTCGCAGAGCCGACGTTTTTACGGACCAGGGCACGGCGGAGCCGGGCCTTTGCCAGAAGAATATCGGTGTCGGAGGAGGATTTGTTGCTCAGCACGGCTTGCGCCCGTTGATAGGAAGCTTCTGCCCGGGGTAGATCGATTTCCTGCGCCCACTCGAAGGTGGTGGGCACCAGGGTAGCATCACCATTCATCACGGAAATCATGCCGCCGATGCAGGCCGCATAGCGCTTCTGACCGTCAATCACCAGGGTGGCCCGCCCCATACCCAGGGGTGCCACGCAATTCTGGTGACCGGCAAGGATGCCTAAATCACCGGTGGTGGTGCGGACAATCAGCTCCTCTACCTGACCATCAAATTCCGGTCCGTCGGGAGTGACGATTTTCAGGGGGAAGGGTGTCATTTGCCCTCACCGCCCTTGAATTTCTCCACGACCTCGTCGATGGAACCGGCGTAGAGGAAGTAGGATTCGGGGATGTGATCGTGCTTGCCCTCGATGATTTCCTTGAAGGAGCGGATGGTCTCCTTCAGGGGCACATACTTGCCTTCATAACCGGTGAACTGCTCGGCAACATGGAAGGGCTGGCTCAGGAAACGCTGGACCTTACGGGCCCGGTTGACGGTGAGTTTGTCTTCTTCGGACAGCTCGTCCATACCCATGATGGCGATGATATCCTGCAGCTCCTTATAGCGCTGGAGGATGTGCTGCACAGCACGGGCGGTTTCGTAATGCTCCCGGCCGACCACATCGGCGGACAGAATCCGGGAGGTGGAGTCCAGGGGGTCAACGGCAGGGTAAATGCCCAGGGATGCGATGCCACGGTCCAGAACCGTAGTGGCATCCAGGTGAGCGAAGGTGGTGGCGGGAGCCGGGTCAGTCAGGTCATCGGCAGGGACATAGACCGCCTGAACAGAGGTGATGGAGCCGTTCTTGGTGGAGGTGATGCGCTCCTGCAGAGCACCCATTTCCGTAGCCAGGGTGGGCTGATAACCGACGGCGGAGGGCATACGACCCAACAGGGCGGAAACCTCGGAGCCGGCCTGGGTGAAACGGAAAATGTTGTCGATAAACAGCAGAACGTCCTGATGTTTCACATCCCGGAAGTATTCTGCCATGGTCAAGCCACTCAGACCCACCCGCATACGGGCTCCGGGGGGCTCGTTCATCTGACCGAAGACCATGGCGGTCTTGTTGATAACGCCGGACTCGGTCATTTCGTTGTAAAGGTCATTGCCCTCACGGGTGCGCTCGCCGACACCGGTGAACACGGAGTAGCCGTTGTGGGCGGTGGCAATGTTGTAAATCAGCTCCTGAATCAGAACGGTTTTACCGACGCCGGCGCCACCGAACAGACCGATTTTACCACCTTTGGCATAAGGGCAAATCAAGTCGATGACCTTGATGCCGGTTTCCAGAATCTCGGTGGCGGGTTGCTGCTCGTCATAGGCGGGGGCGGCACGGTGGATGGACCACTGCTCAGCGCCGGTGACGGGCTCCTTGTTATCGATGGGCTGACCCAGCAGATTGAACACACGACCAAGGCAGTCGTCGCCCACGGGTACGGTGATGGGGGCGCCGGTGTCAATGGCTTCGATTCCACGCTGCAGACCGTCGGTGGAGCTCATGGCGATGCAGCGAACCACATTGTCGCCGATGTGCTGGGCCACCTCTGCCACGATGGTGTTATCGCCGTGGGGAATGTGGATTGCGTTTAGAAGCTGAGGGAGTTTATCATCCGCAAAGCGGATGTCCAGAACCGGACCCACGACCTGGATTACGGTTCCTGTATTTTTGGCCATTGGATTCAACTCCTTATGGTGAAAGAATAGGGGATTAAGAACCAGCCACGATTTCGGTGATTTCTTGGGTGATGGCGGCCTGGCGAGCCTGGTTGAATTTCAGGCTCAGGTTCGCAATCATATCCTCGGCATTCTGGGTTGCGGAGTCCATTGCTGTGCGGCGGGCAGCCTGCTCGGAGGCACGGCTCTCGCACAGTGCGCCGTAAAGCACACCGCCCAGATACTCGGGGATGATGGCATCGAAAACCGTATTGGCATCGGGCTCGTAGAAAATATCTTGACCGCCGGCAGTCTGCTCCGGCTGTGCCAGAGGCAGCAGCTGGAGGGTATTGGGGGTCTGGGACAGGACAGAAACAAACTTGGTGTAGGCCAAATAAATCCGGTCAAACTGCTCGGCAAGATAAGTCTTGGTAAGCAGCTTGGCGATGGAGAAGCAGTCGCCGATGGATACATTGGCGGCGTCCACATAGCTCTCGGTGAGCAGATTGGTTTTGCCACGGAAAAAGTCCACGGCTTTCTTGCCAATAGGCAGAACGGTGGCATTTTTTCCTTCGATTTGGGATTGCACCAGCTTGAGAATGTTGCTGTTATAGCCACCGGCCAAACCACGATCGCCGGCAATGACAATATACAGCACCCGACCCTTGTCCGGACGGGTCAGGTAAGGGGACTCCGAGGCATCGCCGCTGGCGGCAATGTCGGCGATGGTAGCGTAAAGAATTTCAAAATAAGGACGGGCGTTGAGAACCTGGGCTTGCGCGTGGCGGAGCTTGGAGGCCGCGACCATTTCCATGGCCTTGGTGATTTGCTTGGTGGATTCCATGCTCCGGATTCGGTTCTTGATGTCCTTGGTGGAAACACCGGCCATTGTGCGCCCCCTTCCTTATTCCGCCTTGCCGAAGTCGCTGAGCAGCTCGGTCAGAGCGGATTTCAGCCGCTCCTCGGTGTCCTTTTCCAGCTTGCCGGTGGTTCGGATGGCTTCCAGCACGTCGGGGTAGCGCAGATCCATAAACTGATTCAGTTGCAGCTCGAATTCCGGCACGGCATCCACGTCGATAGCATTCAGATAGCCGTTGGTGACGGCATAAATGATGCAAACCTGGTGGGCAACCTCTGCAGGTGCATTGTTTTTCTGCTTCAGAACTGCCACAATCCGCTCACCCAGCGCCAGACGGGATTTGGTATCCGCATCCAGGTCAGAGCCGAACTGGGCAAAGCTCTGCAGTTCCCGGTACTGGGAGTACAGCAGCTTCAGAGAGCCGGAAACCTTCTTCATGGCCTTCAGCTGGGCGTCGCCACCCACACGGGATACGGAGATGCCGGGGTTCACCGCGGGCATGATGCCGGCATTGAACAGCTCGGTTTCCAGGAAAATCTGACCGTCGGTGATGGAAATCACGTTGGTGGGGATATAGGCGGAAACGTCGCCGGCCTGGGTCTCGATAATGGGCAGAGCGGTCAAAGAGCCGCCGCCCAGCTCATCGGACATCTGCGCCGCACGCTCCAGAAGTCTGGAGTGGAGATAGAAGACGTCGCCGGGGTAGGCTTCCCGTCCGGGGGGACGGCGAATCAGCAGGGAAATGGCACGGTATGCCACGGCGTGCTTGCTCAGGTCATCGTAAATGACCAGTACATCTTTGCCCTGGGCCATGAAGTGCTCACCCATGCTGCAGCCAGAGTAGGGGGCAATGTACTGCATGGGTGCCAGCTCCGAGGCGGTGGCGCTGACTACGATGGTGTAGTCCATGGCACCGCCCAGGGTCAGGTTTTCTACAATCTGTGCCACGGTGGACCGCTTCTGACCGATGGCAACGTAGATGCAAATCACGTTCTTGCCCTTCTGGTTCAGAATGGTGTCGGTGGCGATGGTGGTTTTACCGGTCTGACGGTCGCCGATGATTAGCTCACGCTGGCCGCGGCCGATGGGAATCATGGAGTCGATGGCCTTGATGCCGGTCTGCAAGGGGCGGGAAACGTGCTTGCGCTCGATAATGCCGGGGGCAGGGCACTCGATGGGGCGGAATCCTTCCGCCTCGATGGGACCCTTGCCGTCGATAGGCTCGCCCAAAGCATTGACAACACGTCCAATCAGCGCCTTGCCCACGGGCACGGAAACTACCTTGCCGGTGCGCTTGACGGTGTCCCCCTCTTTGATGCCATTGTCGGTACCCAGAATGACGATGGAAACGGTGTCTTCCTCCAGGTTCTGGGCCAAACCATAGGAACCGTTGGGGAATTCCAGCAGTTCGCCAGCCATGCAGTTGTCAAGACCGCTGGCCTTGGCAATGCCGTCGCCCACCAGAATGACCACGCCGGTCTCGCTGGCTTCCATTTTGTTCTCGTAGTTCTTAATTTGGCTACGAATGATTTTTGTAATTTCTTCGGGTCTTAATTCCATACTGTACCTGCTTTCTAATTAGAGTACGGTATTTTTCAGCGCAGAACGGACAGCCTCCAGCCGATGGGAAACCGTGTCGTCCAACCGCTTGCCATCGTAGTCCAGTCGCATACCGCCCAGGCAGTCCGGGTCGATGCGGCAGTGCAGCTCGATGGTCTTTCCGGTGAGCTTGGTCAGCTTTTCCGTCAGACGTTTTTTCTGGTCGTCGGAAAGGGGGACAGCGGTCATCGCCGTCACCGGAAGAATGCCGTTGTCGGCATTGTACTGCTCCCGATAGGCGCAGCAACAGTCGGAAAAGTGGCGGATATAGCCCTTTTCTGTAAGAATCTTCAGGAAATTAAGCAAATAAGGTTCAATCTTGCCTCGGAAACTGTCGTCCAAAATCTGACACCGCTCCTGCTTGGACAGGGAGGGAGTGCTCAGCAGACGCAAAAATCCGGGCTCTGCCTCAAAACCCTGGCGCAGAATGCCCAGCTGATCCAGAATGGATTTTGTCAGATTTTCGCTCTGGGCAAGGCTGTACAGGGCTTGACCGTAGACGGCTCCTACCTCTGTCATACGCCATCACCCAATCCGTCGATGAACGCATCCACCAGGTCGCTTTGGTCGGCAACACTCAGCTCCCGCCCCACAACCTTTCCTGCGATGGCCATGGCGATGTCAGAAATCTCGTCCTTGGCGTCGTTCATTGCCTTTTTCTTTTCCAGGGCAATGTCAGCGGAAGCCTTCTCCATGATAGCGCTGGCTTCGGCGTTGGCCTGGCGGATGATTTCTTCCTCCCGGGCCTGACCTCTCGCCACAGCCTCCTTGACGATGCGCTCGCCGGTGGCCTGGGCATCGTTCAGTCGGGACTGATACTCCGCCTGCATGGCAGTAGCGTCAGCCTTAGCGGCGTCGGCTTCGGCGTACATATCGTCGATTTCCTTCTGACGCTGGGCAATCATGTTCATAATGGGCTTAAAAAGGAATTTCGTGCCCACGAAAATGACGGTCAGCGTATTCAGCAGGGTGAACAGAGCCGTCCACAGATTGACGCCGATAAATTCTTCAAAATACCCCACGGACTTCGCTCCTTTCGTTTGAAATGGGGAAGCGGGGGCTTACAGGGTGAACAGAATCAGAATTGCGGTGACCAGAGCGTAAATACCGGTAGATTCGGTAATTGCACAGCCCAGAATCATGTTCACGCGCAGGTTGTCAGCGGCTTCGGGCTGACGGGCCATGCCCTCCAGTGCACGGCTGACGGCATTGCCTTCACCAAGAGCAGGGCCGATAGCGCCGATACCCATACACAGACCGGCACCCAGGGCTTTACCCAGAATAGCCAAACCTTCACCAATACCCATAATAATTTTCCTCCTAAAATATAGTTTATATTGAAATCAAATTGATTTGCTCACGCAATGGATGTTTCTGCGGATGCCTCCGGCTCGGGCAGGGAAGCGCCGATATATACCATGGACAGCAGGGTAAACACCAACGCTTGGATAAAGCCGGAAAACAAATCGAAATACAGCGACAGTACAGCAGGCACGCCGTAGGTGAAGATGGGAACATCGGTCAGAATGTTCATGCCCTCCAGCAGACCAAACAGACCCACCGCAAAGGTTACGGCGATGAGGATTTTTGCGCCGAGCTTTTTGGGCTTGCGGGCCCAGAGCACGAACATCAGTACCGCCGCACCCATTAGCACCGAGCCCATGAGCCAGCCAGAGGATGCAACCATCCGAATCAGAATGGTGGACAGCAGGGACAGCGCCGCGTAGATGATTGTGGAGATAATGATACCCACCGAAACATTACTGAAGTGACGGAAGGACATGGAAAGGGGCTGGGCTACATCGGAAATGATGTTCATTGGGTTGATATAGTTCTTCAGGAACTTACCAATGCCGTCCTTTTTAATATTGTTGAACCAGATGATGAACGATACCATCAAAGCCCATGTAGCGGTACAGTTCAAATCCGCTGTGGAAGAACGCAGGAAGCCGGTCATGCCGATGTAGCTTCCGCAGATACTGCACAGGAACAGACAGCCCATAAAGGGAGCCCAGTGGACATTGTGGGCACCCATGGCGGAGGCGGTCAGATTGGTAATCATGCTCACACCTTTTTCCACCAAAACCTGCTTGCCACTGGGGCGCTTGGTGATGTGCCGACCCAGCAGGATAAAGGCGGTGCACAAAATGATCGCCACAATCAGCGACGAAACAGTGGTCTGGGAAATGGGAATGCCGCCGAAAATGGGAATCACAAAGTACACATATGCGCCGGTTACGTCGATACTCATGACTTAGCATCACCTGACTTTCTGAAAAATTCGATGACCATCACAATGGGAAAGACCAGAGCCAAGGGAGCAACCAAGGCGATGAGGTTGCACACGCCGGTTTTGGCGAAGACAAACAGAAATACACCCAGAATCAGCAACCGCATGCCGTAGGACACCTTGATGATTTTTTTGCCGGTTGTTTGTTCCTGCTCTTTGGCTTGATCGGCGGCCATATCCGCAGAAATGGCCATAAAGAAGAAATTGGCCAGGGCAAGCACACCGCCGATGGCGCCGCCCAGAATCACCGTATAGTCCAGCTGACCCAGCATGGCGAAAATGCCAATCATGGCACCAATGCAAATCAGCAGACCCAGTGCCAGAAAACCGGTTTCCCGGATAATGAATTTGCGAGTGTTCATAGGGTTCTCCTTTAGTCGTGGTCGTTGAAGGATACGGGAGGCGGTTCGGGGTCCTTGCGCCGGCGGGAGAGCCGGCTCATGAGCTTCAGGGAGGTGCGGAAGCCGTCGATGGCCATAATGATACCGGCGACGATGCCCACAACAATCACCCAACTGCCCAGACTCCATTGCTGTCTTGCCCATACCGCCAGCAGGACGCAAAGCGCCAGGGGTCCCACCGTGGACAGACCCAGTTGGGTAATCCAGATAATCAGCGGCAGATCCTTCATGGCACATTCTCCTGCATTCTAATGATTCTCAGGATATTATAACCTATCCAGGCGAAATTTTCAAGGGAATTCTATAGAACTTATACAATAAAAGTTTTTCTAAAAAAGGGCTTTTCGATCCGAAGAAAATATAGTAAACTAAAATAGATGTAACTTAATTTCCTGCGGGGTCATATGCTGTACCGAGGTGAAAGGTATGGTCGTGTGGTTCTTGCTGGGGATGTTGGCGGCTTTTGGTGCGCTGAGTGGGCTTTGGGCGCTTTTTGGGGTGCTGTGGGCCCCGAAGGGCGGGGCGGTGGTTGTGTGCTTTGATGCCGATGCCCTGCGCCACCACCGCTGGCTGGAAGAAATGGGATTGATTCGTTGCCCCATCCTATGGATGGAGGATGCAGACGATACGATAGAAAAATTGGCGGAGGAGCGGAAGGAACGTGGCTGAACGGGAGCTGGAAATCATTCAGGGCACCATCGGTGCGGTGGTTTTTCATAATCATGAAAACGGCTATGCCGTTCTGCGCCTGCGTGGAGCGGATGGGCAGACGGTTACGGTGGTCGGCACCATCCCAATGCCCGCGGTGGGAGAACGGCTCATGGTCACCGGACATTGGAGCGCCCACCAGAGCTACGGCAAGCAGTTTGAGGCGGAATTTTTGGAGCGGATGCTTCCGCAAACCGCTCCGGAGATTGTCAGCTATCTGTCCAGCCGGGTGATTAAGGGAATTGGACCCAAATCCGCTGCCCGAATTGTGGAGCATTTCGGCGACCAAACCCTGATGATTATGGAACGCCAGCCCGAGCGGCTGGCGGAGGTGTCGGGAATATCTCCCAACCGGGCAAGAATTATCGGCGAGGAGTTCCGGCTTCGGGTGGGTCTGCGGCAGATTATGGAGTTTTTTGCGCTGCACCAGCTTCCTGCGGAGTTGGCGGTTCGTACCTATAAGCTTTACGGCGACCAGACCATGGACTTGCTCAGCGACGATCCCTACCTGCTGATGGACGAGGGGCTGGAAGCACCCTTTGATGCGGTGGACCGGTTCGCTATTGAGTTGGGCGTGGCGGGGGATGACCCCCGTCGGGTGGAGGCAGGACTGCTGTTTGAACTGCGGTACAATCTTACCGCCGGTCACAGTTTCCTGCCCGAGGACAAGCTCATCGGAGCTACCGCCCAGTTAATCAGCGTGGAGCAGGAGGTCATTGCCGAGGGAATTGGAAGGCTTCTGGAGGCAGACCGGCTGGTGCGGTGCACCTTAGCCGGCATCACGGTAATCTACTTACCGGAGCTGTACCGGGCGGAGTGCTATTGCACACGGCGGTTGCGGGAACTGTCGGAGCTGACTTTCCCGGAGCCCAAGGGCCTCGGCGCCATGGTACGTCGGGCAGAAAAGGAAGGCGGCATCGAGTATTCCGACCAACAGCGGCAGGCCATCTGCGCGGCGGCGGATACAGGGCTTTTGCTGATTACCGGCGGACCCGGTACCGGTAAGACCACGATTCTGAACGGAATTTTATCGATTTTTGATCAAATTGGGCTGAAATGTTTGCTGGCGGCACCTACCGGTCGGGCGGCAAAACGGCTGACCGAGGTGACCGGGCGGGATGCTTCCACCATCCACCGCTTGCTGGAAACCAATATCGACCCCCAAACCGGGCGGATGGTGTTCCTTCGTGATGAGGAAAACCCCCTCAAGGCTGATGCGGTGATCGTGGACGAGATGTCTATGGTGGATATCCAGCTCCTGTACAGCCTGATGCAGGCCATTCCCCAGAGAAAACGGCTGATTCTGGTGGGTGACCCGGATCAGCTTCCTCCGGTGGGTCCCGGATCCCCCTTCAGCGATATGCTCCGCAGTGATACCCTGCGGACGGTGCGGCTGACGGAGATTTTCCGGCAGGCACAGCAGAGCCTGATTGTTATGAATGCACACCGCATCAATCAAGGGCAGATGCCGGATTTGCGCCAGCGCAGGAGCGACTTTTTCTTCCTGCCTTGCCGGACGGAGGAGGAGGTCAGCCGGACCATCGCCGACCTGTGCGCCCGGCGGCTGCCGCAGAATATGGGGATTGCGTCGGACCAGATTCAGGTCCTTACACCTACCCGCAAGGGGGTTGTGGGCACCTGGAGCTTGAACAAGCTCCTGCAAGCCGGACTGAATCCGGCTCACCCCACAAAAAAAGAGCGTCAGATGGGAGAATTTTCTTTCCGGGAAGGCGATCGGGTGATGCAAATTCGAAATAACTATGATATAATGTGGAGGAAGTGCGATGGGTCCGCCGTGGGCACCGGCGTTTTCAACGGCGATGTGGGCGTGATTAAGGAAATTGACCCTTCCATGGAGCAGATGACGGTTGTCTTTGACGACCGGGAAGTGGACTACGACTTCGACCAGCTTTATGAGCTGGAGCCGGCCTTTGCCATGACCGTCCATAAGAGCCAGGGCAGCGAGTACCGCTGTGTGGTGCTGTCGGTCTGGGGCGGCTCGCCGTACCTGCTGAACCGGAGTGTGCTGTACACCGCCGTAACCCGTGCCCGGGAACTGCTGATTCTGGTGGGGCGGGAGCAGACGGTTGGCACCATGACGGAAAATGCCCGGGTGGTGCGACGCTACACCGGTCTGAAGCTGCGACTGCAGGGGAGAGTGCCGTGAGTAAGCTGTTGTTTCCACCGAAATGCGTGCTCTGTGGCAAAATTCTTGAAAAAGGGGAGCTGGATTTGTGCGGTGCTTGCCGGACAGAGATGGCGGATTACCCTTTGGGTCGGGTCAAGATTCCGTTTGTGGAGGAATGGGCGGCACTGTGGCATTATGATGGCAACGCCCGCAAAAGCCTGCTCCGCTACAAGTTCTACTGCCGCAGAAACTATGCACAAAACTATGGACGACTGTTGGCTATGCGGATTGATCGGCAATGGGAGCAAGGCTTCGATGTAATCAGCTGGGTGCCTATCAGCCGCCGGCGGAAACTTCGCCGGGGCTATGACCAGGTGGAATTGCTGGCTAGGGCGGTATGCCGGGAGCTGAATGTGCCTTGTGTTCGATGCTTGAAAAAGATTCGTCACAATCCGCCCCAGTCCGGTATTGTGGGACAGGCTCAGCGCCGGGCCAACGTGCTGGGCGTGTATGCGGCTGTGAAGCCGGAACAATTTCGGGACAAGCGAATTTTGCTCCTGGATGACATTATCACCACCGGCGCTACGGTTTCCGAGGCAGCCCGGGTGCTGCTTACAGCAGGAGCGCAAGAAGTATACTGCGTCGCAGTTGCTGCGGCGAAAAATGATAAAAAATGACCAGTAGGTGAAGAATATGCAACTATTTTCTAATGATTTGGGCGTGGATTTGGGCACTGCCAACGTGCTGATTTACGTAGACGGCAAGGGCGTGGCGGTTCGGGAACCCTCCGTGGTTGCGCTGGATAAGAACACCGGAAAAATTCTGGAGGTTGGTGCCGCGGCACGAAATATGCTGGGTCGCACTCCTGGCAACGTGGTTGCCATGCATCCGCTGAAGGACGGCGTTATCTCCGACCATGAGATGACTGTGCGGATGCTGCAGGTACTGTTCCGGGAGGCTGGAAAGGCAAGCCTGTTCACCCCCAAGCCCCGAGTGATTATCTGCGTCCCCAGCGGTGTTACCGAGGTGGAAGAGCGCAGTGTCATCAATGCCGCCATCGAAGCCGGCGCTCGCCGTGTGTATCTGATTGAGGAGCCCCTGGCGGCGGCTCTGGGTGCGGGCCTGGACATTAGCGGACCTAACGGGCATATGATTGTTGACATCGGCGGTGGCACCACGGATATTGCGGTGCTGAGCCTGAATGCGGTGGCAACCTCTTCGTCTATCAAGGTGGCGGGAGATAGCTTTGACGAGGCCATCGGTCGCTATGTCCGCCGCCGTCATGGTGTGGCCATCGGTCAGACTATGGCAGAGGATATTAAAATCAAAATCGGCTGTGTCCATGAGCGTCCGGAGGATGCCTCCATGCTCATCAAGGGTCGGGATGTGAAGACGGGCATGCCCCGGGAGCTGGAGCTCCACTCCGAGGAGATTGCGGAGGTTCTGCGCCGTCCTGCCCGGCAGATTGCTGACGAGGTTCTGTCTGTTCTGGAAAATACCTCGCCTGAGCTGGTCAGCGATATTTCTGAAAACGGCATTACGCTTACCGGCGGCGGCAGTCAACTGTGGGGTATGGACAAGCTGCTGTCTGAGCGTACAGGTGTGCGCTGCACCCTGGCGGATGATCCCAGCTCCTGTGTGGCCTACGGCTGTGGCAAGAGTCTGAACTGGATCAACCGGCTGCCCGAGGGCCCCATCAACATCGCCCGTAAGCGCGCCATGCGGGGATAATTTCACATAAAAACACCGCCGTTTCCGGCGGTGTTTTTGCTTTAGGTGGTTTTGTAACAGCTGCAGTTTTCTTCGTCGTTGCGGGCGTCGCAACCCCGGGGAGCGAACTGAGCGGCGGGGAAGGGAATCCGGCTGAACATCTCGCAGGGATCCTCGGCACAGCCCACGTTGTCGCAGCATTCCTTGGTGGGGATGGAGTAATCTACTACCGGTACAATCAGCTGTGCATCACGCTCCAGACGGATGATGGAGAACTGGCCCAAGGTTACAAACAACCGGCGACGGTCGCCCGAGAGCACCAGCTCCTCGTCGAACATGGCACCAATGGCGGCAGGAATCTGAACCTGCTCCTGGCAGGGGCATTCGCAGACTTCTTTTACCTTGGAGCTGAGCACCATGGGGTCGAGCACTTCCACCACGGCGGTGGGGCGATTGGCGCTGATGCGGGTCAAGCCGTCCAGCTGACCGATTCGGGTGTCGCTGGTAAAAATATGGGCCCGGCTGTCTTCGCCGCAGAGCACCGCCCGCTTGGAGAACACTGCCAAACCATACAGTGCTGCAGGCCGGTTGCCGCCCACCATGGCATCGGCCAAAATACGATAGTAGAAGGTCACGTCGATGCAGTAGTGATTCCGGTCAAAGGCCACCGGCTCCACATCGATATAGGTGTACAGCAGGTCCGCACAGCGGACCCGGGCTCCGGCGGAGGAGTCCAGAATGCACTGAGAGCCCTTGGTCAAGAAGACTCGCAAATCTTCGATGCAGTCCTTATCCCGACAGCTGTCGGTGATTTTCCGGGTGTGGATGGACAGCGCCTCCTGCAGATCTTCCGGTCTGCAGCGAAGCGTATCCTGACAGCGTTCTGACATGGCGATACCTCCCAGAGATGGTTTCCTATAAGCTATGACGCTTATAGCACATTTTATGCACATCTTGGGAGGAAGTGCAATCGAGACACCGGTAAATGATTGTATAGCGGTGTAATCACAAGTGCGTCATTACGAGGGGCGCTTGTGCGACATGGTAGTCTTCTGATAATAAGATGTATCGATTCCTTTTAGAGGAGATTGCCACGGGTCATGCCCGAAAACAATCACTAACCGCAAAAACAAGCGGGAACCGGTGAGGTTCCCGCTTGTTGTCAGCCAGCGATTTCGTAGCGAATACGGATATATTGCCGGTCGCCGATATAGAACTTATTTTTGGTGATGGGCTTGGCGATGGCGGTGGTGGTGATGAATTCCTCTGTGACCTCCACAAAGAACTGCCAGTCACCCTGGTTCACCAGATAATAGTGCCCGGTCCAGGTCTTCCAGTGGGACAGGCCCCACATCATAGTGTAGGCGCCGCAGGAGAGGAAGTCCAGCCACCACTCGATTTTGTTGAGCTGGTGGATCAGTGACAGCTGGTTGATGGAATTCGCATTGGGGAAACGGTTGCGAACCGCCACATCATGCTTGGTACGGGCCCGGCCGGTGACAGTGAGCTGATTCAAATCCACCGTTTCTTTAATGGTAGAAAAGTCATGCGATCCGTCCCCCAGCAGCGCATCAATGCTGATGTCCAGCAGTTGGGATATGGCTTTCAGATTCATCACGTCCGGCAAACCCCGGTCGGTTTCCCATTTGGCCACAGCAGCCCGGGAAACGCAGAGTTTCTCAGCCAGCTGATCCTGGGATAGTCCCGCACTCTTTCTTGCGTTTTTCAGTTTTTCACCTAATGTCATGGTTGTTAACCTCCTGTTGTTTGGATGATAAAAGTGTAACCCATTGTTGAGAAAAAGGCAAGAAACGGGGGAGAACAACGCTGTTACGCTCCGTAACAGTGAAAATTACCAACTAAAACGGTAGATAGTTTCGCTCTCGTAAGGGATACCGGCGGGGGTGAAGGGCTGCTGCCACTCGGGATGATTCACCGAGTCGGGGTAGAATTGGGTTTCCAGGCAGACGGCGCCCCGCTTGGAGTAGTGAACGCCGTCCTTGCCCACGCCCCGAAAACCGTTGGCAGTGTATAGCTGCACGCCGGGGCAGTCGGTGATGACCGCCATGGTGCGCCCGGAGCCAGGGTCCTGCAAGATGGCGCAGGGGTTGCAAAAAACCTCGAAATTGTGGTCGTAGCCGTGCTGATGCTTCAGATATTCGCTACAGCTGTCGATATCCTGTCCCAGAGGCTTGGGGCACCGGAAATCCATGGGGGTGCCCTCCACGGATTTCAGCTCGCCGGTGGGGATGGAGTGCTTGTCGCAGACAGTGAAGTGCCGGGCGGGCATCATCAGGGTTTGTTCCATGGCATGCTCCGGGCAGTCATGGCCTGCCAGATTGAAGTAGCTGTGGTTGGTCAGATTAAACACGGTGTCCTTGTCGGAAACAGCCCGGTAGGAAATCTTTAAATCCGCCGGCGCTTCAATGGAATAGGTAACATCTACCTGGGCATTGCCGGGGAAGCCCTGATCGCCGTCCGGACTTGTAAGCCGGAGGGTGATGGCGCTTTCTTCGTGGCGCACCACCTGCCACAGCCGCTTGCACCAGAACTGGATGCCGCTGTGCAGATTGTTGGTGCGGTCGAAGGGTGTCAGGTGAATCAGCTGATTATTTAAGGGGAAGCAGGCGTTCCGAATGCGGTTTGCATTTCGTCCAATGACGGTACCCAGGAAGGCCCAGCTTTTTACATAGCCTTCCACATGGTCAAAGCCCAGCACCACGTCGGCATACCGGCCCTGGCAATCCGGCACCAATAAGCTCACCAAAGTGGCACCCAGGTCTGTGACGGTGGCGGTAATGTTGCCCCGGGAGATGGTGTATAGGGTGGCACGCTGCCCGTCGGGCAGGGGACCGAAATCTCGTTTCATAAGCAGGCTCCTTTGATAATTGTTTGAATGCAATGGCGGGGCGGGCATGCCTCCGTCCAACGAAAGGAACAGTTATTCTTCCGTGCAGGTGTGGTAGTACACGCGGTTTTTGGGGGGAGGGGCGGTAGGGACATCCAGGGTGAACAAACCGTAGAGAGCATCAATCCGGCTTTCGATAGACTGGAAGGGGTGATTGACTTTTTCACCAATGTTGGGGAAAAGGCCGCACTTTCTGGCGAGTTTCAGAATTTCCCGACCCTTATCGTTGAAGGAAAGAACCCGGGCATAGGGGGCATTCAATACCAGATTCTGCTCTGTCAGGCCCAAAAAGGCACAGGCAATCATCCGGTCAATCCGGGTACGGGTGTAGCGCTTGGACTTGACGGCGCAGGCAATCTGCTCCAGGGTGGCGCAACTGCGGGAAGCGTGCATGAGCTTGCGCCACAGCCCCTCAGAGCCGTAGGGCAGGCACTCGAATTCTTCCTCGGTCATGGTGCGAAGCCGGGCAAGCACCGCACGTTCGCCGGCGGAAAGGTTGTGTAAGCTTGCATTTTCAAAGATGGGATGGGTTTCGACGGGAACATAGTCCTGCCAAGGCTGCCCTTGGAGCCAAAGCCCCCGTACGGCGGTGGCGGAGGGATTCTCCAAATCGGCCTGGGAGTCGTGGTAGTCCCCGGGGCGATGGATGGGCATGGGCTCCATGGGTTTCCCCTGTTGGAGTATTGCTTTGCAATATTCTACCGCCAAAATATTGTTGGGGGTGGACAGAATGCCGCTATCAACACCCATGGCTTCCAAAGCCTTGGCACGGGCGACGGGGAAGGAGAGACCCTTGTCCAGTTCGGTACGCAGGACAAAGGGAAAGTCCTGGGATAGGAGTGCCCGAGCGGTATGCATTAGAATTTCCCCTCGAGCATTCTCGGCACCGAAGCAAAGTTTGTGACAAAAATCGCCCAAAATCCCCACACCGCCGGCGGCAAAGCCCTCGGCGGAGCACAAACAGGCGGTAACGGGCAGCTCCAGCACCAAATCCGCACCGCATTCCACGGCGGCTTGAGCCCGGAGGGATTTGTCGATGAGTGCCGGGTGTCCACGCTGGACAAAGTTGCCGCTCATCAGGCAAACAATGGCGCAGTCCGGTCCTTCCTGCGCCCGAATCAGGTCCAGCTGCCGCTGATGTCCCCGGTGAAAGGGGTTGTATTCACAGATGATGCCGACAATTCTCAAAAAAATCCCTCCTTTTCTAAAAAAATTCAAATCAGGTCTTGAGAAAATGGGAATAATGAACTATAATGTCTTTAGCTATGGCTATCATATCACAAAACAGCAGAAAATGAAATATTATTTTTAGGAGGAAATATTCCAATGAATGTTCTGGTTATCAATGCCGGCAGCTCCAGCCTGAAGTATCAGCTGATGAACCCCGAGACCGGCGACGTGTCCGCCAAGGGTCTGTGCGAGCGTATCTATATCGACGGCCGTCTGACCCACAAGGTCGGCGACAATAAGGTTGTCAAGGATATCCCCATGCCCACCCACTCCGAGGCTATCTCTGCGGTGCTGGATATTCTGGTTGACCCCGTGGACGGAGTGATTAAGTCCGTTGACGAGATTGACGCAGTGGGTCACCGTGTCCTGCACGGCGGTATGGAGTTCTCCGATTCCTGCATTATTGACGATGCTGTTATCGCCGCCATCGAGAAGTGCATCCCCCTGGGCCCCCTGCATAACCCCGCTAACCTGATGGGTATTCGTGCATGCCAGGCTGTCATGCCCAACACGCCCCAGGTTGCTGTGTTCGACACCGCTTTCCACATGAGCATGCCCCCCAAGGCTTACCGTTACGCCATCCCCAACGAGTACTATGAGAACGACCAGATTCGCCGTTATGGTTTCCACGGCACCTCTCACAAGTACGTGGCTCGCCGTACCGCCGAGCTGGTGGGCAAGACCGAGTTCAAGATGATCAACTGCCACCTGGGCAACGGCTCCTCTCTGTCCGCTGTGCTCAACGGCAAGTGCCAGGATACCTCCATGGGTCTGACTCCTCTGTGCGGCGTTCCTATGGGCACCCGCTCCGGTGACATCGATGCGGCTGTGGTGCAGTTCATCTGCAACAAGTATGGCATGAACGTGGACGACTGCCTGAACATGCTGAACAAGAAGTCCGGTGTGCTGGCTCTGTCCGGTGTTTCCTCCGACTTCCGTGACCTGGAAGACGGTCAGGCTAAGGGCAATGCTGATTGCGACCTGGCTCTGAACAAGTTCTTCTACGAGGTTGCCAAGTATATCGGCGCCTATGCTGCTGCTCTGAATGGCGTGGATGTGATTACCTTCACCGCCGGCGTGGGCGAGAACGGTCCCGAGACCCGTCAGGGTATCTGCAACTACCTGGAGTTCATGGGTGTGAAGCTGGATCCTGTGGCCAACAAGACCCGTGGCAAGGAAGTGCTGATTTCCGCTCCCGATTCCAAGGTTCAGGTTTGGGTTGTTCCTACCAACGAAGAGCTGATGATTGCTCAGGATACCGCTGAGCTGGTCAAGGCTGCCAAGTAATTTATCGAGCCGCCGCATCCGCGGCGGCTCTTTTTATAATTGAGGGAGAATGTGATGATGGAATCTGTACAAGACCGCTTTTTGCGCTATGTAAAATTTGACACCCGATCCGAAGATGAGTCCGAAACCTGCCCCTCCACGGCAAATCAGTTGGTTTTCGGCAAGACGCTGGTGGAGGAATTGCTGGCACTGGGGCTTTCTGATGCCTGTATGGATGCCGATGGTTACATCTATGCTACAGTCCCCGGCGACCCGACGCTGCCCGTCATCGGTCTGATTGCTCATATGGACACTTCCCCGGAAACCTCCGGCACCGATGTGAAGGCTCGAATTGTGACCTATTCCGGCGGGGATGTGGAGCTGAGCGAAGGCGTTTTTCTGCGGGAGCAGGATTATCCGTCCTTAAAAGAGCATCGGGGCAAGCGCCTGATTGTCACCGATGGTACCACCTTGCTGGGTGCGGACGATAAGGCTGGCATTGCCGAAATCGTGACCCTGGCCCAGGAATTGCTGGAATCTGACCAGCCCCATGCTACTGTTCGCATTGCCATTACCCCCGATGAGGAAATTGGTCGGGGTGCAGACCGGTTTGACGTTGCTAAATTCGGCGCGGATTTTGCCTACACGGTGGACGGCGGCGGTCTGGGCGAGATTGAATTTGAAAACTTCAATGCCGCCGGTGCCACGGTGGTGGCACACGGCATCAACATCCATCCCGGTTCCGCCAAGGATAAGATGGTCAATTCCCAGCTGATTGCCATGGAGTTCCAGAGCTTGCTGCCCATTCATCAGCGCCCGGAATGCACCGAGGGCTACGAGGGCTTTTTCCACCTGATTGACATGGAGGGATGTGTGGAGCAGACCACCCTGCGGTATATCGTTCGGGATCATGATATGGAAAAGTTTCTGCAAAAGAAGGAGATTATGGAGAAAATCACGTGCTTTTTGAATGAAAAGTACGGATTCGGTGTGGTGGAGCTGAAGCTGACCGACAGCTATTTCAACATGCGGGAGCAAATCGAGCCCTGTATGCACATTGTGGAGCGGGCTAAAACTGCTATGATTGCCGAGGGCATCCAGCCCCTGACCACCCCCATCCGGGGCGGCACCGATGGTGCACGGTTGTCCTTTATGGGGTTGCCTTGCCCCAATCTGTTTACCGGCGGACACAATTTCCACGGGCGGTTTGAGTATATCCCGGTAGAGGATATGGAAGCCTGCGTCCGGGTCCTGCATCGTGTCGTGACTATGTAAAAAAAGCCCCCGGCAGAGAAATCTGAAGTGACCCCAAAAAGTTAGACAAATATTTCTAACTAAAATTGTTTAAGCTGCCGAAAGGGCTTGCTGTCTGTGTAATGCAGGCGGCAAGCCCTTTAATCTTGCCTTGATACGTCTGTTGTTGTAGTAATCGATGTAT
>JBGVDR010000086.1:0-3190 GCA_045119455.1 Faecousia sp. | reverse complement strand
TGGCGATCTCCTCTAAAGGGAACTGATACGTTTTATTATCAGGAGATTGCTACGGGCGGCATAGCCGCCCGTAGCAATGACGTGCTATTTTTTACACCGCTAAACAATCATTTTCATTACAAAATCCACCCCTTTTTGAGGGTATTTTTTATGCTTTTTTCTGCCCTTTTTCCACAGAAAAAAACCTTGTTTTTTTACCGAAAATGTGCTAAAATTTAGGGTGAAATATTATGGGGATTTTATATCCTTTTTTCCTGTTTTTTATCGATTTTTTCAGAAAGGAGCCGATGAAATGTATTCATCTGCCTATGTTTGGGCCAAGGTTTTCAACCACATGGAAGAGCGTCTTGGCGCCGTCACAATTTCGGCCTGGTTCGACGATGCCGAGGTGGTGGAACTCAACGACGAACAGCTGATTTTATACTCCGCCTCCGACTATCGGCGGGACATTATCCGCAGCCGCTGCACCGAATATATCGAGGACGCGCTGAAGGAAATTTTCCAATCCAACGCCAAGCTGGTGGTCTTTGGCGACCAGGAGCTGGAGGCCTACAAGTCCAAAGGTAAGAAGACCAGCTCTATGGACTTCAACCCCCAGTTCACTTTCGATAACTTCATCGTGGGTCCCTCCAACCGCATGGCCCACAGCGCCGCCATCGCCGTCAGCAAAACCCCCGGTCAGGTGTACAACCCTCTATTCCTCTACGGCCCTCCCGGCGTGGGCAAAACCCACCTGCTGTACGCCATCGCCAACGGAATCCGCAAGCAGATGCCCGACTGCAACGTGGTCTACATCAAGGGCGACCAGTTCACCAACGAGCTGATTGATGCCATTAAATCCGGTAAAAATATCGAATTCCGGAGTAAATACCGGGAAGCTGACCTGTTTTTGATTGATGATATTCAATTTATTGCCGGTAAAGAGTCCACCCAGGAGGAATTTTTCCACACCTTTAACAAGCTCTACGAGGAGCACAAGCAAATCGTCATGACCTCCGACCGGAAGCCCAGCGATATGCCCACCCTGGAGGACCGGCTGAAAACCCGGTTCGAGTGGGGTCTGATTATGGACATCCAGCCCCCGGATTACGAAACCCGTATGGCGATTCTGAAAAACAAGGCTCAGAGCCTGGGTCTGGACCTGAGCGACGATGTATGCAACTACATCGCCATCAACGTCACCAACAACGTCCGGCAGATTGAGGGCACGGTGAAGAAGATTCTGGCCTACCGGGACCTGAACAACATGCCCCTGGACCTGCCCAACGTGTCCAGCGCCATCAATGATATGTTCCGCAACGAGGGTAACGCCCTGCCCACCCCCAGCCTGATTATCAGCCAGGTCTGCAAATACTACAACGTGGACGAGGCCGTGCTCCGGGGTAACCAGAAGACCAAGGGTATCGCCGAGGCTCGGCAGATGGCCATGTACATGGTGCGGAAAATCATCGGTATGTCCTTCCCCGACATCGGCAAGGAGTTCGGCAAGGACCATACCACCGTGCTCTACAACGTCCGCAAGGTGGAAACCAACCTGAAAAAGGGCGACACCGCTCTGCAAAATGCCGTGCGGGATATCTCTGCCAATGTGGATGGCTGTCTGTAAGACATCGTTATAACTCAGCTCCGCTGACAGCCTCCTCTCTGAGGAGGCCAGGGTAATGCCGGGTTTGTTTTGCCCAAATTTTATCCACAGCCGATCGTGGAAAGTGAGATCACAAGCTGTTGAAAAACGGAGTGGAAAAAATACTCCACAAGAGCCTGTGAACAACTGTGGGATCTTTAAGCCCCCCCTGTGGAGAAAAAAACGCTGGGGCTCTAAGCTCCAAGCCACTTTTCCACATAAGTTTTCTCTACGACTACAACCACTACCTTACTTATATACGGATATATATATTCTATATTTATTAACAGAAAGGAAGTTTGACCATGCGCTTTACCTGTGAAAAAAATATGCTGGTGGCAGGTCTGAACATCGCCGGCCGGACCGTGGCCCAGAAGAGCTCAATGACCGTGATTGAGGGCATCCTTTGCCAGGCCGAGGACGGTCTGAGCCTCACCGGTTACAATATGGAAACCGGTATTACCTACAAAATTGAGGCCGACGTGGCCGATCCCGGTCAGTGCGTCCTGCCTGCCAAGCTGTTTGGCGACATCATTCGCCGTCTGCCCGAGGGTCCCGTCACTGTGGTGGTGGACGAGAGCTACAAGGTGTCCATCCGGGCAGGCTACGCTTCCTTCACCATCTCCGCCGAGAGCGCCGAAGACTACCCCGAACTGCCTGATGTGGGCTCCGGTCGCCGGGTCAGCATCCCCCAGAGCGAGCTGAAGGATATGATTAGCGGTACTCTGTTCGCCGTTTCTGAAAACCAGGCTCGCCCGGTGCACACCGGTGTCAAGTTCGAGGTGGAGGAGAATGCCATCTCCGCCATTGCTGTGGACGGCTTCCGTTTGGCCCGCCGGACCTACCATCCCGAAGAGGCTACCGGTCTGCGGCTGAACTTTGTGGTTCCGGCCGCCGGTTTGAAGGAAGTTGAGAAGATTCTTACCGATTCCGAAGAAAATGCCGCATTTACCCTTGGTATTAAGCATATTTTGTTCGAAATCGGCAATGCGACTCTGATCTGCCGCCTGCTGGAGGGTGACTTCCTGGATTGGCGGCGGGTGGTGCCCACCAATTGCCCGGTGAAGCTGTGCGCCCATGTTTCCGACCTGGCGGCTTCCATCGAGCGTGTGGGTTTGATCGTTTCCGAGAAGTACAAGAGCCCCGTGCGGTGTGTGTTCTCCAACCAGGTGCTGCTGCTGAAGACCAACACCACCATTGGCGCCGCTGAGGACCGCTGCACCATTGCCGGCGACGGCAAGGAGCTGGAAATCGGCTTCAATGTGCGCTACCTGGCGGATGCCCTGCGGGTCATCCCCTCTGAGGAGGTTATTCTGGAGCTGACCAACGGCCTGAGCCCCATCGTGCTGACCCCCGCCGAGGAGAAATACGACTTCTCCTACATGGTCCTGCCCGTCAGAATCAAGAACGGCTAAAATAATATGCGTCATTGCGAGGAGCGAAGCGACGTGGCAATCTCCTGTTGGTCAGAAGCGATGATTTGGATGTAACCATTTATTGAAGAGGAGATTCCCACGGGCCTGTGGCCCTCGGAATGACAGGTGGTTAGATAGAAGAAAAAATTGT
>JBGVDR010000085.1:0-37483 GCA_045119455.1 Faecousia sp. | reverse complement strand
GCCCCTGGGCCGTACCGCTGTTGAGGCCGCTAACCTGCTGCGCGGCAAGCACAAGGTCGACTTCACCCCCAATGTTGACTGCGGCGACAACGTCATCATCATCAACACCGACAAGGCTATCCTGACCGGCAAGAAGCTGGATCAGAAGAGCTACTACCGCGTGTCCGGCTGGATCGGCGGCCTGAAGGAGACCAAGGCCCGCATCATGATGGAGAAGCGCTCTGACTACGCCATGGAGCTGGCTGTCAAGGGCATGCTGCCCAAGAACTCCATCGGCCGCAACGCCATGACTCGTCTGCACCTGTACAAGGGCGCCGAGCATGCTCACGCTGCCCAGAAGCCCGAAGCCTGGACCCTGTAATTGGAGGTAACGAACTATGTACGAGAGCAAGAAGAAGTATTACTACGGCACCGGCCGCCGGAAGTCCTCCGTGGCCCGCGTCCGTGTTTATGAGAACGGCACCGGCTCCATCATCATCAACGGCCGTGAGATTGACAACTACTTCGGTCTGGAGACCCTGAAGCTGATTGTCAATCAGCCCCTGGTCACCACCAACCTGGTTGGCAAGGTTGATGTTGTTGTTACCGTCGCTGGCGGTGGTGTTTCCGGCCAGGCCGGCGCTATCCGTCATGGCATTTCCCGCGCCCTGCTGACCCTGAATCCCGAGTACCGCGCTTCTCTGAAGGCCGCTGGTTTCCTGACCCGCGATCCCAGAATGAAGGAGCGTAAGAAGTACGGTCTGAAGGCCGCCCGTCGCGCCCCCCAGTTCTCCAAGAGATAATCTGTTTCTTTTACGAACATTCAAAAACCCAGAAACCACAACGGTTTCTGGGTTTTCTTTATGACTTAAAATACTGATTTGACGCAAATTTGACGCAAGTCTTTTAATACAGTATTTTACTATATTGCACTCCACATTGAAATTTGCTAAAATCATACTGTTCGATAAATTAGAATTCAGTGAAAGGATCATTAAGTTATGAAAGCTTTAGTTTTAGATATGTATGGTGTAATAGTAAAGCAAACAGGAGATGATTTTGTTCCTTATGTACAACAGACATTTCCTAACTTAAGTCCTGAAGAGATATACACCCCTTGGTTTAAAGCGGATATTGGAGAATTGACCTCTCTGGAAGTATGGAAGGCTATTGGATTTCAAGGTGATTTAGAAAAAATTGAAAAGGAATATCTTGATACTATAGAATTAATGGACGGTTTTATTGATTTTATTGAAAAGGTTAAGAACAAATATAAGTTGGCTATTATATCGAATGATTCCAGTAGATGGAGCAAGTATCTTCGTGAAAAATTTGATTTAAATAAATATTTTGATGTAATTAGTATAAGCGGTGATTTAAAAATTCAAAAACCTGATGAGCGTATTTTTTTACTCACAATTGAAAAATTAGGTCTTAATGCAGAAGATTGTATTTATATAGATGATAGAGAGGGGAATCTTGAAGCTGCTAAAAAAGTGGGCATGAATCCGATTTTACTAAATACTAGAAATGTATCATACGCAGGAGTTTCGGTTAATAGTTTTAATGAATTAATGAGAAAAGTATTATAATCTAATCAAATTCCAATATGTCGAACTGATTTAGAATCAGCAAGTTTATAGTTATATTTTTCTCAAACGAATCTATAATATATCAGATGCCGCAAGGTATCAGCGCTCCCGAACAAATTTCACCAAACGAGTGTAAGGACCTTCCTTGTCACTCTTGGCATATTGGCGGTAGCCGATATTGGTACAACAGGCGGGATAATCAAAAGGTTCACATCATAGATGTGATGATATGACAGGTGGAATCATACAACTGGCATGGGCGAGTCGTTTAACGACTCGCCCTATTTTTGTACAGAGAAAACACTCCCAGAAGCGCAAGGCTTCTGGGGTGTCACGCGAATTACAATCCTAAAAGTGCCGTCCAGGTTTTGCGGCCGCAGGAGCCGTCGGCGGACAGATTCATATCCTCCTGATAGCTCATCAGCGCATTCTCCGTTTTTGCACCGAAGGAGCCGTCGGGATCCAGCGTATATCCATTGCCAATCAGGAGATACTGCATCGAGCGAACCGACTCCCCTTTTGCGCCCTTTTTCAGTACAGGAAGCTCCATGCCAATCATCTTAAACGCACCGAAAAACAGCGCCAAAACCTCCGCCTCCCTTTCCGCCAGCTTACGCAAATTCCCATCCTCCAACAGCCACCGGGCATTGCCAGGATTGGTGTGGAACCCATGCTCCAGTATGACCCCCGGTACCCCCACACTCCTCGCCCCACGGAGCACACCGTAATAGTCATCCTGCCGTCCATCTCCATCCCGGTCCTGGGAGGAGACCCGGGAGAAAATTTCGTACCCCACGCCCATGGTATCCCCCACTGTTTTCGCCAACAAATCCCCCAGTGCCTTGCTCTGTTCATCCAAATCCGTCCGGCTATCCTCGATGAAGTGCATGGCTACCGCCCAATTGGGTTCCGGGGAATCGGCGGCATTGGAGTGTAGAGAAACAAAGCCTACACACCCCAGCGCCATACGTCCCCGTTCCTCCAGCGGTAAATCTATTGCCTGATTTTTCCGGGTCACAACCACGTCAAATCCCTGTTTTTCAAGCTGTTCTTTCAACATTAGGTGCAATTTCCACATCACCTGCGCTTCTACATAACTACGCTCTACCGGGCTGGGGTTGTAAGCCCCATAATGCCCGGCATCAATACAAATCTTCCGCTTCATTCCGTTCCCCTTTCATAAATGTGAAAGGGAGAATGGAGAAAAAGCCCTCCTCATTCACCATTCTCCACTCTCAATTACCAGTTAGGGTCTTATCAATCCCCGCACAAACTCCCGAATGGGTGCCGCAAGAATCTTGTGCCCCTCGGAATTAGGATGCACTCCATTATCCTGCACCCCATTTTCATTGTAGAATTTCGTCCGGAAACCCTCATCATCGGGTCGCATGTTACTGCAATGATACAAATCCAGCACCGGAATCCCCCTTCGGCGGGCAATCTCGATGATGGCATTATTATAATTCTCCATCAGATTTTTCGGAGTGCTGGGCATAAACCACTTCCAAGGACAGCTGGTGATGATGCCCACAGATGTGTAGGGCTTCAGCGCAAACAGCTCATCCAGTGTGGTGTTAATGACGCCGCACAGAGTATCTGCTCCGGTGTCCGTCACCTGCCCCAACGGCGGGTCGTTGTCGCAGTCGTTGCCGCTGGTGAAAATCGTAATTACATCGCAATCCTCCTGCGCCAGCTCAGCGATTTGGGTAGAGAACGTTGTTCCGCTGGTAAAACCGGCGCCGCTTCTGGCATGGTTGCTCACAAGCAAACCCAATTCCTGGGCTACGTAATCATGATACTTCACCATCGCCGTGGTATTAACCGCAGATATACTGTCGCCAATCACCGCCCACTTCTTACTTGCGGGCTCCTGTTCGATGATGCAAACCGGATAACCATCGATTCTCGCAATTCTCGGACACATTACATCGTCGGCCTTTCCAGGTGCAACCATCATCGTTTGATTGGCATTCCATTTTTCTGCGCCGGTGTTGCTATTCCACATTCTCACCGTATAACGCACGTAAGCCGCTCCCTCCGGTACAGGAAGTGTCGCGCAGGGAAACCCGTTGTGGGTATAAGCGATTTTGTAGTCCTTTACGTCCAGTACACCCAGATTGTTCATGTTCTTATCCCAGAAGGATACGCCGCCGGTATTGGATGCCTCAAAGGCGTAAATGTAACAACCGAATCCCACCGTCAGCTCTGTCACGGCTGGAATCGCCACTGTGGCATAACAACAATTGGGCGCAATCGCCGGGTTACCGGAGGAAGGAGAAATGAAGTACCCCTCCGTAACCACCGCCCTCTGACACAGATTTTTTCCCAGAATCAAATAATCCTCGCTTTTCCGGAAGCCGTCATTGCTCCAATACCATCGCTGACCGTCCGAAGTGAGAATCTCCTTGATGGGTTTCCTATCCGGGCCATGCGCATACACAACCAAAACACCACCACACCCCAAAGCAGGCGCATCGGAAATATGAGCCAAGTCCTCTCTCTCGAAGGCATAGTAGCCATCCTCCACGCAGTCGGAAAATGCCCTAAATCCCAGCGACCGGATATTGCCACGGTAGGCATCTATCCGATCTGAAGGGAAACTGATGGAAATACTGTCACTTAGTGCATACAAGTCCGTAATGATACGTTCATCCTCGTAGCAGACCCCAAGCCGCACATAGTCCGCAGTATGGAACTCTGTAAAGGGCTCACCATAGGTATCGGAGCAGCCCAAAAATTTCTCCTGTGCATTATAATAGTAGCAGCGAACCAGTAGCCCCTCCGGGAACGTAACCGACATATTACGCCCACCGAGCACAATCATATCGCTGCGAATATCCGTGTCGCTGCTCACCTCGGCGCCGGAGCTGCTGAGTCCACCCTTCGAATACATGGTAATGGTAATTTCGTTGAACAGGCGCTGCCAGCTCTGCTCCATATGAGTGAGCTTTGCGTTCACCTCATCATTAATTCTGGTGGATAAATTAAAATATTCCACCGACCCAAGAGTATCCAGAGAGGGATCTGCCTCTACATGAATATGAATGGTAAAGGTGGATAATTCCTCATTTCCCTGAACAAGAACCACCTGCATCTGTACCAATCCCGGCAGTGCCAAAACCTGAGGTGCCATCTCCACATATACCCGGTTTCGTTCAATCCGCCATGCGCTCAAGCCGTTGGGCAAGGTATCATATACACCGCCTGTACCATCACATTTGCGGAACCGGATGTGCACTTTGGTTCTTGCCGGGGGCATCCACTCCCCCGCCTCCTCAAACAAGCGCAGAACCAGTCCCCGCCCATTTTCGCCCTGAACGGCATCCACCTCATAGCATTGTTTTTTGTGTAAAAATACTGGTATTGTTTTCATTAAGATCATTTTTTGATCTCCCCCTTTCACCATGAAGGAAAAAGAGAAACCGGGTTGCACCAAATGATGCAACCCGGCTCATGAACACAGATATTTTACTTCTCGACGATTTCCAGAATCTCCATGGGGCAAGCCTTCACGCAGATGCCGCAAGCGATGCACTTAGATGCGGGATTTTCAGGCTTCAGCACCATGACCTTCATGGGGCAAACCTCCACGCACTTGCCGCAGCTGACGCACTTCTTCTTGTTAATCATGTACACGCCGGTCTTGGGATTCTGGGTAATGGCCTCAGCCTCGCATACCTTCATGCACTTGCCGCACTGAATGCAAGTCATGGGCTTGGCGGCATTTCCCTTCGCAACGATGCGAATGCAGCTCAAATCCTCGTCAAATTCCTTGTAAAACGCCTCGGAGCAGGCCTGAACGCACTGCAGGCAGGCCATGCACTCAGTATTCTTCTTAACAGCAAGCTTTTTCATGGTAATACCCCTCTTGTTTTTATTTCTGATACCATTATACACGCAAAGTAAAAAAAATCAACGATAATCTGGAAAATCAGTTAGAAAAACCTGACCGGGGTATATTTCCGGTTTATTCGGGCATAATGAAAACGCATTCCAAAAGGAAAAGGAGACGAATTATGAAAAGAATGATGCTTTTGACCATGGTGTTGGTACTTGTGGTCAGCCTGATGACCGGTTGCCGCTGGATGACCGAAGACAACACCACCGACAACGGTGACAACAGCTCCGTTGGTGACACCACCGCCGGCTCTACACCGCTGCCCACTGCAACCCTGCCCACCGTCACCACCCCCAGTGCCACAGACGGCACCAATGGCGGCAGCAACACCCCCAGCACCACCTAAGCCCCCGGACTACCGGGGTACATACTTTTCCAGACCAATCCCCCTCCGAATCGGGCATACTAGAGTTGAAAGGAGGGATTCGGATGCACGTTAAAGGCTTGGCGATTACCATGGGTTTGGGGGCTGCAGCAGGCGCTGTGGCGATTCTGATGATGCCCAAATCCAACCCAACTCGCAAGCTGGCGGACAAGGCCGCTGCCAAGGCCGAAACTGCCGCTCAAAAGCTCGGCAATAAGCTGACGCAAAAAATGGATATGTGACAAAAAACTCCGGAAGGTTTTCCCTTCCGGAGTTCATCTTATTCTACATCCAGCGCCACTGTTTCGTTTTCAATCCGAACATGAATACGGCTAATGGGACGCTCAAAGCTGTCAATAATAACTTCGCTGATGGGATCCTCCAGCTCCTGCTGGATGGTGCGCCGCAGGTTCCGGGCGCCATAGGTGGTGGAATAGGCCTTCTGCGCCAAGTGTTCCCGCAGGTCCTCCTCCCAACTCAGCTCCAGACCGCGGATTCGCAGGCTTTCTGCCAGCTCCACCAGCATAATATCCGCAATTCCCAGGAAATTCTCCCGAGACAGGTGGTTGAAGGTAATAATCTCATCCACCCGGTTGATAAACTCCGGACGCAAGAACTCCCGCAGAGCACCCATGGTCTTATCCTTAATTTGCTCGGTACCGCTTCTGCCGAAGCCCAGGCTGGACACCCGTCCCTCTGAGCCGGCATTGGAGGTCATGACAATGATGGTATTCTCGAAATTCACCAGCCGCCCCTGGGCATCGGTGATTCGACCGTCATCGAGCACCTGCAGCAGAATGTTCAGCACATCGGGGTGGGCCTTCTCAATCTCATCAAAAAGCACCACCGCATAGGGCTTCCGACGAATCTTCTCGGTCAGCTGACCGGCCTCATCATATCCAATATAGCCAGGAGGTGAGCCAATCAGCTTGGAAACCGTGTGCTTTTCCATATATTCCGACATATCCAGACGAATCAGAGAATCCACACTGTCGAACAAATCATCCGCCAGCTGCTTCACCAGCTCCGTCTTGCCCACGCCGGTGGGACCCACAAAGATGAAAGAAACCGGACGTTTCTTGGGGCTGATGCCCACCCGGCTGCGCCGAATGGCCCGGGCAACCGCATCCACAGCCTCGTCCTGACCCACAATGTGTGCCTTTAGACGATCTGCCAGCCCCTTAATCTGCTCATATTCCTGAGCCTTAATCTTGGAGGCAGGGATTTTGGTCCACAATTCAATGATACGAGCCAGATTTTCCATGGTCACCTGGGGAGGCGGCAGCTTCTCCAGTTCCTCAATCTTGGCAGCAATCTGCAACAACTTGCTGCGAATGGTAGCCAGCCGCTCATAATGCTCATTTTCCGTATCATCTGTGAGCATCCGCAGCTCCAACTCATAATCGTCCCGCTCCTTTTTCAGCTCCGCCAGCTGGGAAAGCTCCTTGCACTGCAAATTCACATCAGAGCAAGCCTCATCCAGCAGGTCGATGGCTTTATCCGGCAGGAACCGGTCGGTTATATAGCGCTCGGACAGCACCACGCACTGGCGGGCAATTTCAGGAGAAATCGCCACGCTGTGGAACTCGGAATAAGCCTTGGCGATGCCCTGCATAATCTGCACCGCTTCCTCAATGGTGGGCTCAGCCACAGAAACCGGCTGGAACCGGCGCTCCAACGCCGCATCCTTCTCAATGTGCTTTCGGTACTCATTAAAGGTGGTGGCACCGATTACCTGAATCTCGCCCCGGGACAGGGCAGGTTTCAAAATATTCGCAGCATTCATCGATCCCTCGGCATCGCCTGCGCCCACCAGATTGTGAACCTCGTCGATGACCAAAATGATGTTGCCACATTCCTTAACCTCACCAATCAGACTCTTCATGCGGCTCTCAAACTGACCACGGAATTGAGTACCTGCCACCAACGCAGTCAAATCCAGCAGGAACACTTCCTTGTCCCGCAGCTTATAAGGCACATCTCCCTCGGCAATCCGCTGTGCAAGGCCCTCGGCAATGGCTGTTTTACCCACGCCGGGCTCACCAATCAGACAGGGATTATTCTTTTGCCGGCGGTTCAGAATCTGAATCACCCGCTCGGTTTCCACATCCCGGCCGATTACCTTATCCAGCTTGCCGGCTCTGGCCCGTCCGGTCAAATCCATACAGTAGCTGTCCAGGAATTTGTGCTTATTTTTCTTCTTTTTCTTTGGTTCTTCGCTCTCAGGTTCCTTCTTGGAAGGCTTTTCGGGCTGTTCAGCCGGCAGATTAGCGCTGTTGCCAAACAGCTGATTCAGCAGCGGGAAGGTTGCAGTCTGGCTTTCAGCCTCGTCCTCTTCTCCATCGCCATCGTCACGCTGACCGAACATGCTGCTCATCTCGTCGCTGAGTAGGTCCAAATCCTCCTCCGAGATGCCCATCTGTTTCACCGCCTGATCGATCTGGGGAATTCCCAGACTTCTGGCGCATTTCAGGCAATAGCCTTCATTCATGGTTACACCGTTTTCCATCTTCGTGATGAAAACCACGGCGACATTTTTCTTGCACTTCGTGCACATTTTCGGTTGCATTGGAATCACTCCTTAAGGTTACAAAACCGGGGTACACTCAAAATTCTCCACCCCATCGTCATACCACAGGTGGGTCATATACAATCCCCCGGGGGGCACAGTAGGTCCGGCAGAAGTGCGATTTCCGGATTCCAGAATCCGACCAATCTCCTCCGGACGAATCTTACCCTCTGCGGCATAGACCACCGTACCAGCCATGGCACGGGCCATATTATACAAAAAACCATTGGCGCAGACCCGAAGGTAAATCAAATTACCCTGTCGCTCTACATTATAATAATATACCGTCCGAACCGTAGACTTGACATCCGTGCCAACACTTCGCACAGCGGCGAAATCGTGGGTGCCCACAAATTGGTCCGCTGCCGCCTGCATGACATTCTCATCGAGGTGCTTGGGGTAGAACCAGGCTCGGTTTACATAAAACGGATCCCGTACTCTGGAATTATAAATAATATAGGTATACTCCTTCCGGGCGCAGGAACCGATGGCATTAAAGTCCTCGTGCACCTCGAACGCCTTGGTCACCACAATATCCACCGGAAGATGCGTATTCAACGCATAAGGCAGCCGATCCGCCGGGATAGAGGACTCTGTCCGAAAGTTCGCCACATAGCATTTGGCATGGACACCCGCATCCGTACGCCCGCAGCCGGTCATGTGTACCGGATGCCCTACCACCATAGCCGCCGCCTTTTCCAGGGTCTGCTGAACGGTGGCAAGGTTTTTCTGCATCTGCCAGCCGTGGTAATCCGTACCCAAATAGGTCAAAAACAAAGCAATATTACGCATACTTACCTCACAGGCCAAAAACTGCCAGCGTAATTACGCCTGCCAGCAAAATCACACCCACCAGATAGGCCTCAAAATCCCACCGGGTATAGCGCAGCAGTTTCATCTTGGTACGGCCCTCACCGCCGTGATAGCATCGGCATTCCATAGCAGTCGCCAGCTCATCCGCCCGACGAAAAGCGCTGACAAACAGCGGAATCAGTATTGGCACAAGCGCCTTCGCCCGACGGAGCAGGCTACCGGATTCAAAATCGGCGCCTCTTGCCTTCTGCGCGGACATAATCTTGTCCGTTTCCTCAATCAACGTGGGGATGAACCGCAAGGCAATGCACATCATCATCGCCAGCTCATGCACCGGCAGCTTAATCTTCTTCAACGGAGAAAGCAAAGACTCTAACCCATCAGTCAATGCGATGGGCGAGGTGGTATAAGTCAGCAGGAAGGTGCCGGTAATCAGCATCAAAATCCGGGAAACCATCAACACTGCCCGGACGACGCCCTCTTCCGTAATGGTGAAAATCCACCATTTTGCCCAAACCGTGTCGCCTTTGGTCATAAACAGGTTTAAAAGACCCGTAAAAATCAAAATAAACACCATAGGCTTCATGCCCCGAACGATGCTCTTGCCCGGAATCCGGGAAACCAAGATACAGGTCACCAAAAATGTCAGCATGACGCCGTAGCTGATCCAGCTCTTGGCGACAAAAAGCGCCACGATGTAAACAATCAGCATGACCAGCTTGGTTCTGGGGTCTAAGCGATGGATAAATGACTTGCCGGGAAAATACTGTCCCAGGGTAATGTCTTTAAGCATGACGCTTACCCCCTTTCAGCTTTTTCAAGGCGGCCATGGCCTGATCCATGGTATAAACCATGTCCACATCCAGCCCCAGCTCCCGTAGGCGAAGAAACACCTGCGTAATTTCAGGAATATCCAGCCCCATATCCAATAGCTCCTGTGCACGGGCAAACACCTCCGCAGGGGTGCCATCCATAGCAAGCTTGGAGCCGTTCATTACCAACAGTCGCTCAGTCAGTCGAGCCACATCGTTCATGGAATGGCTGACCATCATAATGGTGGCATTTTTGGCTCTGCGGTAAGCCTGAATATTCTCCAGAATCTCCGCCCGGCCCACGGGATCCAATCCAGCGGTGGGCTCATCAAGAATCAGAACCTCCGGCTCCATGGCAATCACACCTGCGATTGCCACCCGCCGTTTCTGCCCGCCGGACAAATCAAAGGGGGAAACCTGCAGCTGCTCCTCGGTCAGATTCACAAAGCTGGCAGCCTCCCGTACCCGGCGATCCACTTCCTTTGCATCCAGACCCATGTTCTTGGGACCAAACGCAATATCCTTATAAACCGTGTCCTCAAACAACTGGTACTCCGGATACTGGAACACCAGTCCCACCCGGAAACGAGCCTGGCGGGTGGTTTTCTTGTCCTTCCAAATGTCCTCGCCGCTCAGCAAAATCTTGCCGGAGGTAGGCTTCAGCAGGCCATTCATATGCTGCATCAGCGTGGACTTACCGGAGCCGGTATGCCCAATAATGCCTATAAATTCCCCCGGTTCCACGCTGAAGGACACCCCGTCCAGAGCCTTGTGCTCGAAGGGTGTTCCCGCGCTGTACACATGGGTAAGATCTTGTATTTCTAAAATCGGTGCCAAAATTGGTTACCTCCCTGCGGGTCAGGCCTTCACCTCAGCGTAAAGTGCCTGCGCGCATTCCTCAATTTCCAACTTATTTAGCGGCAAATCAAAGCCGCACTGATTCAGCTCGTGACACAGCTCCACGGTTTCCGGCGCTGCAAGACCAATACGGTGCAACAACTCCACCTGGGAGAATACCTCCTGGGGCGTACCGTCGGCAGCCACATCCCCTTGATGCAGAACCACAATTCTCTGTGCCCGGGCCGCTTCATCCATATGGTGCGTAATCAACACAACGGTGATGCCCTTCTCCCGGTTCAGACGCAGGACAGTATCCATTACCTCTCGGCGACCTCTCGGATCCAGCATGGCCGTGGGCTCATCCAGAACAATACACTTGGGCTCCATAGCTATAATGCCCGCAATGGCCACCCGCTGCTTCTGACCGCCGGAGAGCAAATGGGGGGCGTGGGTACGGAATTCGTACATCCCCACCTGCTTCAGCGCCTGATCGACTCTGCGTCGAATTTCGGGGCTGGCAACGCCCAGGTTCTCAGGACCGAAGGCTACATCCTCCTCCACCACATTCGCAACAATCTGGTTGTCGGGATTCTGGAACACCATGCCCACATTGCGTCGCACCTTCATCAGCAACTCATCGTCAGAGGTATCCAGCCCGCATACATACACCTTGCCACCGGAGGGCAGCAGAATGGAGTTAAAATGCTTCGCCAAGGTGGATTTGCCACAGCCGTTGCTGCCCAAAACAGCAACAAAACTGCCCTCCTCCACGGTCAAATTCAGGTCCGTAAATACGGCAACGCCGGGCGTGTCATCCACGCCCGGATATGCATAATTCAAATGCTCAACACGAATTGCTTCGCTCAAAATAATCGTCCTCCGATCAGGGGGTCCACCGTCCGGTAGAGCCGCAGGGCAGCATAATGCCGGAGGATTTCACCGGCAGACCCAGCTCGCCCACTGCAGTTTTGCCCCCATGTACACCGCCAAACACCACATCCGCAGCATAGCCCACCGCAGAGGGGGCCAGACCCGTGGTGTAGGAATTGATAATCACAAACAACGGATTATCGGTCAGCAGCTTCGCCGTTTCCAGCAGGAACGGATAGAAGCTGGATTCCATCTTCCAAATCTCGCCGCTGGGTCCCCGACCGTAGCTGGGGGGATCCATGATGATACCGTCATAGCGCCGACCCCGGCGAATCTCCCGCTGAATGAATTTGCCGCAATCATCCACAATCCAGTGGATGGGCTTATCAGCCAAACCGGAAGCCTGAGCATTTTCCTTGGCCCAAGCCACCATACCCTTGGAGGCATCCACGTGATAAACCTCTGCGCCGCCGGCAGCCGCCGCTAACGTGGCTCCGCCGGAGTAAGCAAACAAATTCAGCACCCGCACGGGACGCTTGGCAGCAGCCTGTGCCACAGTGTCACGGATGAAATCCCAGTTTGCAGCCTGCTCCGGGAACACGCCGGTGTGCTTGAAATTCATGGGCTTTACATTAAAGGTCAGATAATCCTTGTAGCGAATCTGCCACCGCTCGGGCAAATGATGCTCCGTCCAGTGACCGCCGCCGGTGTTGGAGCGGACATACCGGGCATCATATTTCTTCCAGCCCGGATCCACTCGAGGCGTGTTCCATATCACCTGGGGGTCGGGGCGTACCAGCAGGTACTTGCCCCAACGCTCCAAACGCTCTCCATCGGTGGTGTCCAACACCTCATAATCCTTCCATTCATCGGAAATCCAAATCATAGATACTCCTCATACCATTCCGGATGAGCCAGTTTCAGCCAAGGCTCATTCTCTCTCAAATACTGCTGGAAATTTTCCAACGTATGCTTCTTGCAAGTCAGGCAGGGCTTATCAGAGCCCAGATTCACATCGCCGGCAATGCCGTGGAAAGGCTCAGGATTGCCCTGGGCATCCACCTGATAAATATAGGTGTCGTCAATGATAATCAAGCCCTGGCTCTTGCGGTTCTTCAGACCGAACTCCGTGGCCTTTTGCATAGCCTGCAAGCGGCTCAGGGTCATCTTAACCAGAGATCTCTTCTCCAGTTCCTGCATGCCAACCTGCTCCATCATCTGGCAGAACTCATTGGCCACAGACTTACCGGTGGTGCAGTAATCCAGCACAATGTGCTTATCACAATCAGCGGGGATGTCCTCGGGGTACACCAGGACCTCCATGGTCCGGGGATTGCCACGCATGTCCAGCATACACGCATCCGTAATCACGCCGCCGGAATCCAGACAAATGGTAACCTTGACCATCTTATCCGCATTATACAGAGGGATTGCTTCCTTGCCCTTGTGCAGAGGCTCCATGACCTTCTTCCACAGCTGAGCACCGGGGTGGTCAGATTCTCCAACCAGCTGGATTTCCGCAGGAATTTCGAAACCGCACCATACCGCGGCGGTGTAGTAACCGGTGTAGCCGCAGAAATAACGAACCTTACGGCTGTTGGTGGTACCGGTCTTGCCGCAGATGTCCATACCCTCGAAGTCTGCCACGTCACCGGTACCCTTCTCCACCGCCTGATCCAGGCAGTAGTTGATATAGTCCACGGTCTTCTCGCTGAGAATTTTCTCCTGCTCTTGAGTATTGTCAATCACCAGATTGCCGGCAGAATCATAAACCTTGGTATAGGTTCTTCCCTCCCGATAAGTGCCGTGGTTCGCAAAAGTCGCATAGGCGCCAGCCATATCCCGGACGGTCAGACCATTGGTCAGACCGCCAAGGCCCAGAGGCGCATAGTCCACGTCGCTGACGCCGTTCATGCCGTCGTACAGACCGTTCAGGTGGAACTTATTTTTGCCGAATTCGTAGCTGTAACGGGTGCCGATTCGGTCCAAGGTGTTGATAGCCACGGCGTTGACCGAGTCAATCAAGCCCTCCAGCACCGTCATAGAAAGTCTGTACCGATTGTTCGAGTTCCGAGGGAACGCGGCAGGCTCACCATTGGAATTGATGATATAACGCAGGGGCAAATCTTCAATCACTGTGGCGGGCGTAATCAAACCGGCCTCAAAGGCGGGGGCATACACCGTCAAGGGCTTGATAGAGGAGCCCACCTGCTGGTTGGCATCGGTGGCCATATTAAAAGCGTCGAAAACAACCTTCTCATCCACGCCGCCGGCCATAGCCACAATATCACCGGTGCGGTTGTCAATCACCACAATGCCGGACTGCAGCTGCTGGGCACCCAAGGTATCAGGAATCTGCTCCAAATCCGTGTAAATCTTGTCAACCTGATTCTGAACTTCCATATCCAGAGTGGAGTAAATGTGGTAGCCGCCGCGCTGAATCAGCTGCAGATACAGCTGCTTACCCTGCTTACCCAGTTCCGCCCAGACGAAACCGTCCCGTGCTGCCAGCACGGCCGCCACATCCTCCAGCACCGTATCCACAAACCAGGAATACACTGCCTGGGATGCATTGTCACCAACCTTAATCTCGTTGTGACAGTCCTTGCAGGTATAATACTTATAGGTTTTCAGCGTATCATCATGACCGCACTTGGGGCAATGAAACACCTTACTCTCGTCGAGCACGCCATTTTCATCCACCAGCTTGTCCAGCTCCTGCTGGGTCAGCTCCCGACGGCAAGTACCGTTCCAGCCCGGGCAGCGGTAGCCCATCCCCAGAGTCTTGACTGTGCCTTGATAGCCACACTTCTCGCCGTCAACAGTGTTTTCGCAATGCACCCACCGATCAGGCTCAGCGATGCCGCTCTTGAAAACCATATTCTCCGCCTCGGTCAGCGCCTGCTGGTATTCCTCCTCGCTGAGATAGCCCTGGTTCCGCATGGTCCACAGGGTGTTAATCTGGCGAATCTTATTCCGGTCCTTACCGGTAGTCATCTTGCCCTCGTATTCAAACTCCGACGCATAGGGGGAGAAAATAGAGGGATTATTGGTAATACTGATCAAGCTGGCGCACTCCGCCGCAGACAAATCCTGCAACTCCTTGCCGAAATAGTGCGCCGCCGCACTCTTGACACCGTAGTTGCGGTCACCGAAGTAGATCATATTTAGATACCACTCCATAATGACCTTCTTATCGTAGCGACGCTCAAAGTCCTGCGCCTTAAAAATCTCCACAACCTTACGGCGCACCGTCACCGAGTCATCCTGGGTAATGTTCTTCACAAGCTGCTGGGTAATAGTAGAGCCGCCGGCATCACCGGTGCCGAAGAACATACCGGCGCAAGCCTTGATGGTGGTAATCCAGTCCACACCCTGGTGCTCATAGAACCGCTTGTCCTCGATGGCAACAGCGGCATGAATCAGATGCTTGGGGATTTCGTCATAGGTCGCCCATTCCCGGTCGGTGGAGGCATAAATTTCCTGTAGTTCCTGAATATTGCCGTTCTTATCTACATAATGAATATAGGACGTTTCATCCAGGTCGTAGTTCTCCTTGACCATCTGGGCATTGGGTAGAATATCCTCTTCCAGATAAGCTCCCAGCAACCCCACGAACACAAATCCGCAAACAATGCAAATCAGCGCCACCGTGGCCGCCGCACCGGCGGCAATCTTCACCACGGTAAACAAAGCCTTGCAAATGTTATACACCGAGTTCGGAATCCAATTGGGCTTCCAGGACTGTCTGGGGGCTTTCGCCTTTTTGGTCTTCTTAACCTTATTTTCCTTTTCCATAATGGGTAACCTCCTAGGGTGGCGGGCATACATTATAATATCATAGTACCAGTTGTAACATTATAACACACCGCCGACAAAAACGAAAGCCCTAAAATATGAATATTCATTAAAAGTTCGTTGAACCTATCTTGTGCGAAAGCCGGCATAATATCCGCCCGCCGGGGCATCCTGCTATCACAAGAAAGGAGCGCATTATATGAAAAGAAAGAGAATCTTATCCAACCTGCTGTGTGCATCGCTGCTGTTTACGTTCCTGATTGGCACCCATGAGGGACGGCTATCCATCTGGAAAGACGGCGACCCAACCCCCGCAAAGGTGCTCCCCGTCCCCACCGCCCTTCTGCCCTCCAAGGTACAGAGCATTCTTCGCCAGGGTGTCCGGGTGGAATCCGACGAAGAGATGGCTCGATTGCTGGAAGCGTTTACTTCCTGACAGTGTCAATTTCCTCTTGATTTTGCGCCAAAAAAAGAGTACAATAATGTCACGCAAAAATGAGAGGAGCGACCCTGTTTATGGATGATTTGTACGGTTCCGATTTCATGACCATCGTGGACGAGGACGGCACGGAATTTGAGCTGGAGGTACTGGCCACCCTGGAATACAACGGCTATACCTACCTGGCGGTAATCCCCGCCGGTGCCGAGGAAGCCGATTTGGAAATCAGCATTCTCAAATCCGTCGACGAAGACGGCGAGAGCATCCTGTGTGCCATTGAAGACGATGCCGAGCTGGAAGCTGTCCACAGTCTTATGATGGATTCCCTCTACGAAGAGGACGACGAAGAGTAATTTCGCCCCCTTTTGTAGGGCCGATGACCGCATCGGTCCATACCAAGCCGTCGATTGCCTGCTTGGTGCGTGATGTGTCCTTTTGGACCCACATTTTAATATTGGGAAGCAAGATTTCTTGCCCGGTTTGCAGGCCTCCCGCCTACGCTTTGACGATAGGTGGATGTTGGAAGCAGTAAAGGTCAAGAGCGGCATCCCACCTGCCGTTTCGTGCAGGTCACATCGGACACACACGGCCAAAGCGGGTCTAGACATGGGGAACTCCGGTTCCCCATGTTTTTTTCACTAAAGAGAAATGTAAATTTTTTTGATTTTCTGTATTTTATGCAAAATTTACACTTGAAACACTGGGACATATCGGTTATAATGCTAAGGTCTATGCGGCAGGTACAGCCGATAGGATCAAATGAGAGGAAATGATAACCATGAGTGCATCCAAAAAGAAGAAGCTCCGTAAGGAGCAGGAAACTGCCCGCATGACGCAGCGTCAGCAGGCAGAACAGAAAGAAGCAAAAAAGCTGAAGGCTCAGACCTGGACCTTCTGTCTCGCCATTGCTCTGATCGTTTGTATCGTAGCTGGCTATCTGCTCGCCACCCCCGTCGACAACATCATCGAGCGTAACTTCACCTCCGTCATCGCCGGCGGCGAGAAGATTACCCACACCGAGATGAACTATTTCTACATCGACGCCATCAATCAGTTTAAGAGCCAGTACAGCTCCTACTTCCAGTACCTGGTCAATTTGACCGTCCCTCTGGACGAGCAGCCCTGCTCCCTGTCCAGCGACGGCTCCACCTGGGCTGACTACTTCACCGAGCTGGCTCTGAACAACGCCAAGAACAACTACGCTCTGGCCCAGGCCGCTGAGAAGGCTGGCTACAAGATTCCTGCCGACGAAGCCAAGTCCCTGGACGAGCTGTTCGACAGCATGGATGATTACGCCAAGAAGCTTGGCTACTCCAGCGCCAACAAGTATCTGCAGGCCGTCTACGGCAAGAGCGCCAACAAGAAGACCTACCAGAAGTACTATGAGAAGACCATTCTGGCCAGTTCCTACTACTCCGCCTATGCCGAGGGTCTGAAGTTGGGCTACACCGCCGAGGACCTGCGTGCTTTCGAGAACGCCAAGGACGAAGACGGCAAGGATAAGACCATGAACTACAACTCCTTCTCTTATGCCAGCTTCTACATGAGCCTGGACAAGTTCAAGTTCGGCGGCACCAAGAGCGAGGACGGTAAGGAGACCATCTACTCCGAGGAAGAAATCAAGGCTGCTGAGGAGTATATCAAGACTGCCTTCGAAAAGCTGGCGGACAAGAGCAACAACACCGTTGAGTTGCTGAATGCCGCTATCGCTGAGCTGGAGAAGGAACTGGCCGCTAAGCGCGCCGAAGAGAATCCCACCAAGCCCTCCAATCCCTCTAACCCCACCGGTGGCTCCGAGACAACCGAGCCTTCCGAGCCTGTGACCGAGCCTTCTACCGAGGCTACTGAGCCCTCCACCGAGGCCACCGAGCCCTCTACCGAGGCTACTGAGCCCTCCACCGAGGTCACCGAGCCCTCCACCGATGCCACTACTCCCTCCGAACCCGACAAGGACGAGGGTGACAAGAAGGAAGAGGAGACGCCCAAGTACTCCACTGCTACCGAAGTCGACGATGCTCTGTACACCAGCATCAGCGCTATCATGCAGGAATGGCTGGCCGACGCAGCCCGCGTCCAGGGCGACATCACCGCTATCCCCTACGAGACTACCTCCACCGACAAGGACGGCAAGGAAGTCAAGACCCTGAAGGGCTACTACGTTGTCATGTTCCAGAGCAGCAACGACAACATCTTCCCCCTGGTCAATGTGCGCCACATTCTGATTAAGTTCGAGGGTGGCAAGTACAATTCCACTACCGGTCAGACCACCTACACCGACGCCGAGAAGAAGACGGCTAAGGAGAAGGCCGAAGCTCTGCTGGAGGAGTGGAAGAAGGGTGCCGCTACCGAGGATTCCTTCGCCGAGCTGGCTAACAAGAACACCGCCGATACCGGTTCCAACACCAACGGCGGCCTGTACGAGGATGTCTACCCCGGTCAGATGGTCACCAACTTCAACGACTGGTGCTTCGATGACGCCCGTGCCGCTGGCGATACCGGCATTGTCGAGTCCACCTATGGTTACCACGTCATGTTCTACGTGGGTGACAGCGATGACAACTACCGTGATTTCCTGGTCCGCAACGACCTGCTGAACAAGGAAGTCAACGAGTGGCAGAAGGCTCTGATTGAGGCGATTGACTTCGAGGTCAAGAGCACCAAGCACATCAAGGAAGACCTGATTATCGCCAACACCACCCTGTACGGCTAAGAATAATTTTACCTCCCATGGTGATACTGCCATGGGAGGTATTTTTTATGCCCAAATCACAATTCATCCTGGCTCTGGCAGGTGCCGCCGCTGGAGTTGTCAATGGTCTGTTCGGAGCCGGAGGTGGCATGGTGCTTCTGCCCTTAATCGCCAAGTATATCCCCGAGGAGAGGCTGTTCCCCTCCTCTCTTGCCATCATCACCCCAATCAGCCTGGCATCCTTGCTCCTAAGTGCCCATTCGCTCCCCTGGTCTCAAGCCTGGCCTTACCTGCTCGGCGGCATCCCCGGCGGGCTGATTGCGGCAACACTGGCATCCAAGATTCGCACCAAATGGCTCCACCGCATTTTCGGCGGGCTGATTCTATATGCAGGAGTGCGCTACCTATGCTGACTCACCCGATTTTCTCTATCGCCATCAGCCTGCTGCTTGGCTTCCTCACCGGTCTCGGGACCGGTGGCGGCAGTCTGCTCATGGTCTGGCTCACCGTAATTTGCGATATTGCCCCCACCCGGGCCAGGCTCATGAACCTCATGTTCTTCATCCCCTGTGCCGCCGTGGCAACAGTCAAAAACCTTCGCAAGGGCAGAATTCAGATTAAATCCATTCTTCTGCCCCTATTCACCGGATGCGCATGCGCCATCGCGGTCACCATTCTCAGCAAAAACATAAACACCGAACAGCTGCGAAAGCTATTCGGTGTCCTGCTACTATTTACCGGGCTGCGAGAACTGTTTTATCGGGACCGGAATCCCAGATAACCCTCCAAAATCAGAGCGGCCGCCACCGCATCCACAGTGTTTTTACGCTTCTTACCATGATAATTGTGCTGGGAAAGGATGTTGTGGGCCTCCACGGTGGTGCGCCGTTCATCCCACATCGCAACCTTTAGCCCCGTTTCCTCTTGCACACGCTGGGCAAAGGCTCGGCAAAGCTCTGCCCGAACGCCCTCGGTGCCGTCCATGTTCTTGGGCAAGCCGACCACAATTTCCGTCACGCCCTGTTCCTGCACCAGCCGCACCAGCTCCGCAAGAGTCTTATCCTGATTTCTGCTGTGAATCACCGTGGTCGACCCCACAATGCTGCACAGCAAATCAGAAATCGCAACGCCGGTCCGCGCATCGCCGTAATCAATGGCCATAATTTTCATAAGTATCTATCCCTTCGGTGTTTTTTATATTATAGTACATTTATTGCGAAAAGAAAAGTCCCAATTATCGATTCAGCAGCCACACTGCCCCATTTAACACCGCCGCAAAGGTCAGCCAAAGCAGATACGGAATCTGTATCAGCGCTGCAAACCGATCCGTCTTAGCAAAGGTTCTGATCATCCATGCCACCAGAACCCACAGTATAATCAGCCAAATCAGTGCAAAACCATAGGCCTGGGTATTGAAGAATATTAAACTCCAGAAAAAATTGACGATTAGCTGCGCCACAAACAGATTTATCCCCCTGCTCCGCTCCGGCGAGGGCTCCGCCAACCAAACCCGGGCAGCACCAATCCCCATCAAAGCATAGAGAATCGTCCATACCACAGGAAAAATCCACCCTGGCGGTGCGAATCCCGGTTGAACCGCTGTTTCCCCATAGCGCATCATACCAGCTCTGCTAAGTAGTCCGGAAATAATCCCCACCAGCTCCGCCGTCGCAATAAAATAAGCGTAAATCTTCCACGCTCGCTGTTTCATCCCCAATCACCTCTGCACCAGCTTATGCATCAAATCCATGCAGATATTCCAGTCAAAAAACCGTAAAATTCTTTCCAAAACAGGCAAAAAAGTTGTTGACTCTTGCCGCTATCTATGATAGAATGACTCTACCTGTGAAAAAAGGGCTTACTTGTTGCGCCCATTTTTCAGCCCCGAGCGGCGATTTGTAGTGCGCCGCTTGCTAAATTTTTTCCTGGCCGGGGTAATACAGGGAGGCAATTTAAGGAGGTGCCGTTATGCGCGTTAAAGTCACTTTGAGATGCTCCGAGTGCAAGCAGAGAAACTACAATTCCATGAAGAACAAGAAGAACGACCCTGACCGTCTCGAGATGAAGAAGTACTGCAGATTCTGCAGAAAGCACACTGTCCACAACGAGACTAAGTAAGGAGGCTGCGAAAATGGCTGAAGTCAAAAAGGAAAACATTTTCAAGAGAGCCTGGCACGGTGTGTGCAGATACTTCCGTGAGCTCAAGAGCGAGCTGAAGAAGGTTTCCTGGCCCACTCCCAAGCAGGTTGTCAAGAACACCCTGATCGTCGTGGCCTGTGTTCTGGTTGTCGGCGTGTTCATTTGGATGTTCGACTTCGTCGCCGGCGTCGGCATCAATGCCCTGCTGGGTGCCTTCCAGAAATAAGGTAGCTCGTCATGGCTGAGAATGCAAAGTGGTATGTCGTCCATACCTACTCCGGTTACGAAAACACTGTAAAGGCCACCATCGAAAAGACCGTTGAGAGCCGGAACCTGCAGGATGTCATCCTGTCAGTTTCCATCCCCCTCGAGACCGTCACCGAAATCACCGAGTCCGGCGCAAGCAAGACTTACGACCGCAAGGTGTTTCCCGGCTACGTGCTGGTCAAGATGGTTTACAGTGACGATACCTGGCACGTTATTAAGGATGTCCGCGGCGTCACCGGCTTCGTGGGCTCTGCCAGCAACGACCCCACTCCCCTCACCGATGAAGAGGTCTACGCCATGGGCGTAGAAAAGAAGGAAATCATCGTCAATTACGAAGTTGGCGACACCGTCCGCATTCTGGATGGTCCTCTTACCTCCTTCACTGGCACCGTGGAGAGCATCCAGGTCGACAACAATGCTGTCAACGTGATTGTATCTATGTTTGGCCGCGAGACCTCCGTCGAGTTCGAACTCGATCAGGTTGAGGTCGTTTCCCAGTAAACGCATCGGGTCGGATTATCCGGCCGGAACGTGGGAGGGGTGTTAACCCCGAAAATATGCGCACAGCGCATCAACACCACATTATATTCAGGAGGTGCTTATCATGGCACAGAAAGTCACTGGTATTATCAAACTGCAGATCAACGCCGCTAAGGCAACCGCTTCTCCCCCTGTCGGCCCCGCTCTGGGTCAGCACGGCGTTAACATCGCTGCATTTATCAAAGAGTTCAACGCCCGCACCAAGGACATGGAGGGTTACAAGATCCCCGTCGTCATCACCGTTTACGCTGACCGCAGCTTCACCTTCATCACCAAGACTCCCCCCACCCCCCTGCTGGTTATGAAGGCCATCGGTCTGAACGGCGGATCCGGCGCCCCCAACAAGACCAAGGTCGGTACCATTACCAAGGCTCAGATCACCGAGATTGCTAAGACCAAGCTGCCCGATCTGAACTGCCACACCCTGGAGGCTGCCGAGACTCAGGTCGCTGGCACTTGCCGCTCCATGGGCGTTACCGTTGTCGACTAATTTGATATTTGCTATCCGGGCATATCCCGGAAATGTGGGAGGATTATTCCGCATCACCACTATATAGGAGGATTAACAAAGTGTTTAGAGGCAAAAAGTATCAGCAGAGCGCTAAGCTGATTGACCGCTCTGTTCAGTATGATCCCAACGAAGCCCTGGATCTGGTTGTGAAGGGTGCTTCCGCTAAGTTCGACGAGACCGTCGAGCTGCACATCAAGCTGGGTGTCGACTCCCGTCACGCTGACCAGCAGGTCCGTGGCGCTGTCGTTCTGCCCAACGGCACCGGCAAGACCCGCCGCGTGCTGGTGTTCACCAAGGATGCCAAGGTGGACGAGGCCAAGGAGGCTGGTGCTGATTACGTCGGCGGCATGGAGCTGGTCGAGAAAATCACCAAGGAGAACTGGTTCGAGTTCGACGTGGTCGTCGCTTCCCCCGATATGATGGGTATCGTTGGCCGTCTGGGTAAGGTTCTGGGTCCCAAGGGTCTGATGCCCTCTCCCAAGGCCGGTACCGTGACCCCCAACGTCGCTGCCGCTGTCAAGGAAATCAAGGCTGGTAAGGTCGAGTACCGTCTGGACAAGACCAACATCATCCACTGCCCCATCGGCAAGGTGTCCTTTGGCACCGAGAAGCTGCTGGAGAACATGGATACTCTGGTCAAGGCTGTTGTGAAGGCTAAGCCCGCTGCTGCCAAGGGTCAGTATATCCGCTCCTGCACCGTGGTTTCCACCATGGGCCCCGGCGTGAAGGTTTCCACCGCCAAGTACGTGTAATCTACACAATTACAGCCGCCACGAAAGTGGCGGCTGTTTTATTTTTATGATTGGTCAAAGACCGTTATTTACATAAATAAAAAAGACACGCAAAAGCGTGTCTTTCTTTTTTGGTGGGCGAGGCGGGACTTGAACCCGCACGTCCGCAGTGAACACTAGAACCTGAATCTAGCGAGTCTACCAATTCCACCACTCGCCCATATTGCCGCTGAATCTCAACGACTTGTTTATATTAGCACATCCCACGAAATTTGTCAACTACTTTTTTCTCCCTCTTCCCTTTTTCTAAAAAAAATGTTATACTAATTCAAACACATTCAGGAGGTTCCCCATGAGCTTTCTTCCCATCTGCAAACAGGATATGCTGGACCGGGGCTGGACCGAGTGCGACTTCGTCTATGTCATCGGCGACGCCTACGTAGACCACCCCTCCTTCGGCCATGCCATCATCAGCCGGGTACTGGAAAGCCACGGCTACAGCGTGGGCATCATCGCCCAGCCCAACTGGCGGGACCCCAAGTCCATCGCCATCTACGGTCGCCCCCGCCTGGGCTTTCTGGTATCCGGCGGCAACATGGACTCCATGGTCAACCACTATTCCGTCACCAAGCACCGCCGCAAAACCGATGCCTTCACCCCCGGCGGCGAAATGGGCAAACGTCCCGACTATGCCACGATTGTCTACTGCAATCTGATTCGCCAAACCTTTAAGGACGTACCCATTCTTATCGGTGGCATTGAAGCCAGCCTGCGCCGGCTGGCGCACTATGACTATTGGTCCGAATCCATGAAACGTTCTATCTTAATGGATTCCCAGGCAGATTTGCTGATGTACGGCATGGGCGAGAAGAGCATCGTGGAAATCGCAGAAGCCCTCAACAGTGGCATGGACGTGAACGACATCACCTACATCGATGGCACCGTATTCAAAACCTCCTCTCTGGACGAGAGCCTGCCTACCATTCAGCTCCCCTCTTATGGAGAGTTGAAATCCAACAAGCGCCGCTACGCCGAGTCCTTCAAAATTCAGTACGGCAACTGCGACCCCTTTACCGCCAAGCGCCTGGTCGAGCCTTACGACGGCTGTTTCGTGGTTCAGAACCCGCCTCAGAAGCCCTTGACTACCGAAGAAATGGATGCCGTCTATGCCCTGCCCTATATGCGCACCTGGCATCCCAGCTATGCCAAGGCCGGCGGTGTCCCCGCCATTGAGGAGGTCAAATTCAGTCTGGTTTCAAACCGTGGCTGTTTCGGCGCCTGTTCCTTCTGCGCCCTAACCTTCCACCAGGGACGTATCATCCAAACCCGGAGCCACGAATCCATTCTGGCGGAAGCAGAGCTGATGGTCAAGGACAAGGATTTCAAAGGCTACATCCACGATGTGGGCGGCCCCACCGCCAATTTCCGCCACCCCGCCTGCCAGAAACAGTTGAGCAAGGGTGCTTGCGGCGGTCGTCAATGCCTATGGCCCACTCCCTGTAAAAACATGAATGCCGACCACTCGGACTACATTGCCCTCCTACGCAAGCTTCGCAAAATTCCCGGGGTCAAAAAGGTCTTCGTCCGCAGCGGTATCCGCTTCGACTACCTGCTGGCAGACAGCAAGGATACCTTCTTCAAAGAACTGGTGCAGTATCACATCTCCGGTCAGCTGAAGGTCGCCCCAGAGCATGTGTCCGACGCAGTCCTCAGTCGCATGGGTAAACCCCGGAACGCCGTCTACAACAAATTCGTGGACAAGTATTTCGCTCTGAATAAGCAATACGGCATGAATCAGTACCTGGTGCCTTACCTGATGTCCAGCCACCCGGGCTCCACATTGAAAGAGGCCATCGAATTGGCCGAGTATATCCGCGAAATGGGCTACAACCCGGAGCAAGTGCAGGACTTCTACCCCACCCCCTCCACCTTGTCCACAGTGATGTATTACACCGGCCTGGACCCCCGAACCATGGACAAGGTCTATGTCCCCACCGACCCCCACGAAAAAGCCATGCAACGAGCGCTAATCCAGTACCGCAACCCAAAGAACTATTATCTGGTCAAGGAGGCGCTGCTGAAGGCCCACAGGGAAGATTTAATCGGCTCTGGCCCCAAATGCCTGATTCGAGCCGTACCGCCCCGTTCCGGCAAGCCCTCTGCGCCCCCGCCAAAGCTGCCTCCCAAGGGGAAGCGGCCCATCCCGCCTAAGAAAAAGCGATAATCGAAACTCCATCGGATTGATGTCCGATGGAGTTCTGTTTTCCCAAAACGCTCCATAGGATGTTCCATACATCTGTAATTGAGGTGGTACCATGGAACATACGACAAACCTAATAACCCTGCGAGGTGAGCTGGACCGACTGCCGGAATTTTCCCACGAGAATCACGGCCGCTGTTTTTATCGCTTCACCTTGAACGTCCCCCGGCTCTCCGGAGCGGTGGACAGCCTGCCCATCGTCGCAGATGAACTTCTGCTGCGTAATCTGGATCCCTGCGCCGGAGATATGCTGGGCATCACCGGTCAAATCCGCTCCCACAACGTCCGCACCGATGGCATTCGCAGATTGCTCATCTTCGTCTTTGCCAATTCCATTGCCGTGGAGGACGGCGAACCGGTGAACGATGTGCTCCTGCAAGGTCCTCTGTGTCGGGAACCCACCTACCGCCGCACGCCCCTGGGGCGGGAGATTTGCGACGTAATGCTGGCGGTTCCGCGGGGCTTTCGCCGTGCCGATTACCTTCCCTGCATCCTCTGGGGGCGCACCGCACAGCAAATCGCTACTTGCCATACCCGTGACCGAATCCAGGTCTGCGGCAGACTGCAAAGCCGCACCTACACCAAACTCACAGACGATGGTCTCCAGGAACGTACCGCTTACGAGATTTCCGCATTAAATGCCCAAGTCCTGGAGTGCGAATACTGATTCTTTGCATAGTAAAACCGCAGCACCCCTCGGTGCTGCGGCTAACTGTATTGCAAATTACAAATCTCCATTCAACCGAATCATAGACCTTTTCGTTTCAAATCCATCCGGATATCTTTTCTTTAATTTCTCAATATTAGCCTGCAAAATACTTTCCAGAGGGATTTCCAGCGCAGTCGCAGCTTCTGCCAAATACCACGCAATATCACCAAGTTCTTTTGCCAAATGCTCCTTGTCCAGTTCGTGACCTTGTGCCATCCACTTTTTCACAATATCGATTGCTTCACCGGACTCTCCGCACAAGCCCATAACGCTGTTAATGAGTACATCCTTTTTGCTCAATTCAGGATTCAAGGTCGTCATAGCTAATGCTTGATATTCATTAATCGTCACAAAAAATTCCCCTTCAATTTCACTATTAGGTTTTTAATAACATATATGGACAGAATCCGCAAGATAAGAGATTTCAGCCTCCTGCCTCCCTAATATCCGTGCAATTTTTCTCTTTTCAGATTCAATATTTTATGATAAAATGGCGAAAAAGGAGGTGCCCTATGGAAGAAAAGGTCCAATCCATTATCGAACTGCTGAAAATCCGCTACCCAGAGGCCCCCTGTGCCCTGCATTACCGCACGGATTACGAGCTAATGATTGCCGTTCGGCTGTCTGCCCAATGCACCGATGCCCGGGTAAATCTGGTCACCCCTGCTCTGTTCGCTGCCTACCCTACCCTGGAAGCCATGGCAGGCGCCAATATTACCCACATCGAAGAACTGGTGCACTCCTGCGGCTTTTACAAGCACAAGGCCCGCGATATCGTCCTGGCCTGCCAGATGCTCCTCAGTGACTATGGTGGCAAGGTTCCCGACAGCATGGAAGCGCTCCTGCGCCTGCCCGGCGTAGGACGAAAAACCGCCAATTTGCTACTGGGCGATCTCTACGGCACTCCCGCCAGCGTTGTCTGCGACACCCATTGTATCCGCATCTGTGGCAGACTGGGACTGTCCCAGGGCAAGGACCCCCAGAAGGTCGAAACCCAGCTTCGTGCCATTCTTCCGCCGGAAGAAAGCTCCGACTTCTGTCACCGCATCGTCCTGTTCGGACGGGATTGCTGTACCGCCCGTGGTCCCAAATGCGGCGAATGCCCCCTACGCCCCTACTGCACCGAATTTTCCGGTTCCTAACGTTCTAATCCCCCCTTGTCCGCATAGGCTGTGGACAAGGGGGGATTTTCATGCGCAAAACGATGCCCATCTTTTACAATGCGCTTATGCTCACCGGTGTGAATTTGATTCTGCGCATGGTCGGCACCTCGTTTCAAGTTTTCCTGTCCGGAAAAATCGGTGCTGCAGGCATCGGACTGTTGCAACTGGTGCTCTCCGTGGCCGGCTTGACAACCACCGCCGGTGTCGCAGGCATCCGCACCGCCACCATGTACCTCACCGCCGAGGAACTGGGCCGCCGACACCCCAGCCGAGTGGTGTGGGTTCTGTCCGGCGCATTCATATATTCCATCCTATTCAGCGGCACCATTGCCGCCCTGGTATACGGCCTCGCGCCCAAAATCGCCACCCTTTGGATCGGCGATGCTCGTGCCTTGCCTGCCATTCGGCTGTTCGCCGCCTTCCTGCCGATGAACTGCCTGTGTGCTGTGATGACCGGCTATTTCACTGCCGCAAACCGCATTGCCACTCTGGCGGCTGTAGAGGTCGCAGAACAGCTTTGCGCCATGACGGTCACCATACTGGCGCTGATATTTTGGGCCGGCACAGACCCTTCCAGGGCTTGTCTGGCGGTAATCGGAGGCAGTTGCGCCAGTGCCGTTCTGACGCTGAGCTGTCTGATTCTCCTTCGCCTGCAGGAGCATCCACTCAGAAGTCCACGTATCCCCATGGCGCACCGCTTGGCTAATGCCGCCTTGCCCTTGGCTCTGGCTGACGATTTAAAAGCCGGCATCTCCACCGCCGAGAATCTCATGGTGCCCAAGCGGCTGGCGCTCTACCCCTCCGTCACCCCAGCGCTGTCACTGTTCGGCATGGTCTGCGGCATGGTGTTTCCCATTCTCATGTTCCCCGCCGCCATGCTGTTCGGGCTGACTGAACTTTTGATTCCGGAGCTGGCACGCTGTAATGCCGCCGGCAGTGACGCACGGATTGGGTATTTGCTCCGCAGGAGCCTACGACTGGCCCTCATCTACGGTACAGTTTGCAGTGGCATTCTCTACCTGTGCGCCGAATTCCTTTGCATCAAACTCTATCACAGCCCCCAGGCAGGCCTTTACTTGCGTTGGTTCGCTCCTCTGGCAGTGATGCTCTACTGCGACATTGTCACAGATGCAATGATAAAGGGGCTTGGTCAGCAAAAAGCCAGCGTGCGTTACAACATTCTTACCTCCGCTATGGACGTGGCGCTGTTGTATCTGCTCCTGCCCAAATACGGCATCAGTGGGTATTTTTTCAGCTTTCTTGTAACCCATCTCATCAATTTCATTCTCAGCATATCCCGCTTACTACGGATTACCGGCAGAAAAATCCGCATGATGCCGCCTTTATGGACCATTCTTTCCGGCATCGCCGCTGTCTGGACTTCCGCTCATCTAGCCAATCCAATCCACCGATGTGGCGCATTTCTGATTCTCCTATTTTGCTCACTGTCCCTACTGCGAGTTCTTCGCAAAGAGGATCTGCGCTGGCTCCGCGGACTCATAAGACCAAAATGACCCGCCAATGGCGGGTCATTTCTTATAAGCTCTTCAAAATCTCAAGCAGGAACGCCCAGGTTCTCTGGGTGGACGCAATGTCCAGCCGCTCTCTGCTGGTGTGGATGTCGTGCATGTTAGGTCCGATGGAAACGCAGTCCAGTCCAGGCAGCTTGTCGCTGAGAATGCCGCACTCCAGACCGGCATGAATCGCCACGACCTGGGGCGCCTGCTGGAAAATCCGACCGAATACCGCCACCATGGTGTCCCGCAGGGCAGAATCCTTGCGGTACTCCCAAGCCGGATACTCGCCGCTCTGGCTGTACCGACCACCGTAACTTTCGCATACCTGCGCCAAACGTGCCAACAGTTCCTGTTTCTCCTGGTTTACGGAGCTCCGCACCGCAAAGGTCAGCCGTAAGCCTTCCTTATCCAGCTTGGCAACACCAAGATTCAAGCTGGTCTGCACAAGCCCCTCGATATCCTGGCTCCAACTTTGAATGCCGTTCGGCACATCACACAGCAACGCAATCACCTTGGCGCTGTCAGCTGTAGACAAGGCATTGCCGCCTAATGCATCCACATCCTCGCCGTAGATCAAAGCCTCTGGCTCATCAAACTGCTCCCGAATCTCCTTCTGCAGCTGCTCTGCAACAGCATTGATGCGGTCAATGTGGCTTCCCATGGCCACAAGCGTGGCAGTGCAAGACCGGGGAATTGCATTATCCTTAGATCCGCCGGATAGCTTGGTCAGGCACAGGGGCATCAACTCCTGAACCCGACTTAAGAAGTGACCCATAATTTTATTGGCATTGGCGCGGTTCTTGTGAATTTCTACACCAGAGTGACCGCCCTGCAGCCCCTCAACCACCAGCTTCACGCACGGACCATACACCGCATGGCGGCTCAAGTCCAGCGCAATGCCAGCTCTGGCACCACCGGCACAGGACACCGTAAAAATACCCTCCTCCTCAGAGTCGATATTGATAAGCATCCGACCCTTCAACCCGGACAGGTCAACACCGGTGGCACCTTCCATACCGGTCTCCTCATCCACAGTGAACACAACCTCCAACGGTGGGTGTGCGATGGACTTATCCGCAAGAATCGCCAGCGCATATGCCAACGCAATGCCGTCATCGCCGCCCAGGGTCGTGCCCTTGGCAAACACGAAGCTGCCATCATGAGTCACGTCCAACCCCTGTGTATCCATGTCGATGAGACAATCAGCATCCTTTTCCGCCACCATGTCCATATGCCCCTGCAGGATTACCGGCGCATGATTCTCCATGCCGCAGGTACCTTCCTGGAACATAATCACATTGTTCAGTTCATCCTGCACGTAGCGTAGACCCTGTTCCTGGGCAAACGCAACCAAAAAGTCAGAAATCTGCTTAGTGTTACCGGAACCGTGGGGAATCCGGCAAATCTGCTCGAAGTATGAAAAAACCGCTGCAGGCTCCAAGCCCGCCAGCTTGAACTCATCCATTTTCTTCACTCCTTAAAAATCGTTCAATTCATTTTAGCATACCGCCCCAAAAAAGTCCACCCCAAACGCAAACGAGGCGGAAGGAAACCTTCCGCCTCGCAGCAAACATATTCGTCTTACACCAGGTGCAGAGACAGGGTCAGCAGAATCCAAGCAGCAGCAATCCACTTGGTGCTGGCAGCCAACTTCTTATCCAGAGAGCTGGACTTATTCTTACCCATGTAGGTATCGGAACCGCCGGAGATGGCGCCGGACAGGCCGGACTCCTTACCGGACTGCAGCAGAACCACGATAACCAGAGCGATGCTGGTGATGACCTCCAGAACAGTCAGAACGATGGACAGGACTTCCATGATTATTAACCTCCCTCCGCCAAATACGGCTTATTAGATCACTTTCCTTACGGAAATACTTTTACACATAGCCCGCATATTATAGCACAGTATTTCTGCAAATGCAAGCAAAATTTTCGTTATTTCTGCACCCAATTGCCGGTTGCCAGGCAGTTCAGGTAACTTTCGATGAAGGGATCCAGAGCGCCGTCCATAACTGCATTAACATTGGAGGTCTCGCAGCCGGTGCGGGTATCCTTGACCAGCGTGTAGGGCATGAAGACGTAGTTGCGAATCTGGCTGCCCCACTCGATTTTCTGCTGTACGCCCTTGATGTCGGCGATGGTAGCCAGGTGCTCCCGCTCGCGAATCTCAACCAGCTTGCTACGCAGCATACGCAGACAGGTCTCCTTGTTCTGGAACTGGCTGCGCTCAGTCTGGCAAGAAACCACGATGCCGCTCTTATGAATCAGACGAACCGCAGAGGAGGTCTTGTTGATATGCTGACCGCCGGCGCCAGAGGAACGGAACACCTGCATCTCGTAATCCTCGGGACGAATCTCCACGTCCTGGGAATCATCCTCAATATCAGGCACCACTTCGATGGCGGAAAAGGAGGTCTGTCGGCGGGCGTTGGCATCAAAGGGAGACACACGAACCAGGCGGTGGACACCGCTTTCGCCCTTCAGAAAGCCGTAGGCATTCTCGCCCTCAATCATGATGGAAGCAGACTTCAGACCGGCCTCGTCTCCCTCCTGGTAGTCCATAATCTTGTAGGTAAAGCCGCTGCGCTCTGCCCAACGGGTGTACATCCGGTAAAGCATCTGGCACCAGTCCTGTGCCTCGGTGCCGCCGGCGCCTGCCTGGAAGTTCAGCATAGCGTTGTTCTTATCGTACTTACCGGTGAGTAGGGTCTCCAGACGGCAGCTCTCCATCTCAGAAATCAGAGCGGCATACCCCTCCTTCAGTTCTTCCAGCATGGAGTCGTCGTCTTCCTCAGCGGCCATCTCACAAATGGTCATCAAATCGTCCCAGGAAGAAACCATCTCCTCATAACGTTCGATCTTATTTTCCGTCTGACGAGTCTTGACCACAATCTTCTGGCTCTTTTCGGGGTCATCCCAGAAGCCGGGGGCCTCCTGCATTGCATGCAAACGCTCCAGCTCATTCCTCATGCCCTGCAAATTCAGAGAATCCGCCAGTCCTTCCAGAGCGGGGCGGCAGTCATTGAGTTTTTGTTTATAGCTGTCAAATTCAATATTCATGGCAGTCTACTCTCCATTAAATAAACATTCTGATATATTATAGCCCATATTCCTCCCCCTGTAAAGAGGAAATCAAAAATATTCCTGTCATTTTGTTGACATAGCCCCATTTTTCCGTTACAATAGCATGGCATATGCGCCCATAGCTCAGCAGGATAGAGCGTCCGCCTCCTAAGCGGAAGGTCGGGGATTCGAATTCCTCTGGGCGTGCCAAAGTCCACCCTTATGGGGTGGACTTTTACGCATTCTGTTGAAATTCCCGCTAAAATATGATATATTAGAACAAATGCCATCTAAGGAGTGACTCCGCGATGAAAGATATTCTGTTTATCACCCCATCCCCCGCCCTTTCCATCAATTTGGAATCCAACGGCACCTTACTGCTGGCCACCAAGCTGCTCCATGCGGATTTTGACGTGGACATTCTGCGCCTTTGCCAAGTCGAAAGCTACCACAAGGACTACGAGTCCTTCATTGCCAACGCAGTCACCCAAATTTCCACCATGGCACCCAAATGCGTTTCCTTTTACACCCTATGGCCATACTACCATGTAATGATTCGTATGGCTCAGGAGCTTCGTGCCAAGAATCCCAATATGATTATCGTTTTCGGCGGTCCCCAGGCCTCCGCCACTGCCGAGGATACCCTGGCAGCCTGCCAGGCCGTGGACTATATCTGCTCGGGCGAAGGTGAGAATACTGTCGTTCCCTTTTTCTCCGCCCTGCTTCGGGGGAAAGGATCTCTGAATGATATTCCGGGTCTGTACCACAGACAGGGCAGAAAAATTATCCACAACGACCAGTTGCTCCCCCTGTGCGACCTGGAAGATTTGCCCCGTTGGGATGATCGGCTCTACGCAGACGTCTACCGGGAGCCCCCTGAGGTGCTCTCCTCTTCCAATTACTACATGCCCATTGATGCCGGTCGTGGCTGTCCCTACAACTGTACCTTCTGCTGCACCAGCTACTTTTGGCGCCGTACCTACCGGCTCAAATCTCCACAAAGAATCGTCAGCGACATCCGCTTTTTCAACGAAAATTTCGGAATCAACAGCTTCTGGTTCTCCCACGATGCCTTTACCACCGACCGAAATCTGGTTTCCCAGGTCTGCGATTACATCATCGAATCCGGTCTGAAAATCACATGGAAATGCTCCTCCCGAGCAGATTGCATCAACGAGGAGCTGATTCTGAAAATGAAGCAAGCCGGCTTGACCGAAATTGAGATTGGTATCGAAACCGGCTCTCCCCGCATGCAGAAGCTGACTCACAAGAATCTGAACCTGGACCGGGTTCGCCAGATGATCCGTTTCCTGGTTTCCCAGGGACTTTACGTTTCTCTGTTCTTCATGTACGGCTTCCCCGAGGAAACCCAGGAGGATCTGCTTCAAACCCTGGAATTGATGTTCTCTCTGATGGAGGAGGGCGTGGACAAGCTGGGCATGTTCTTCTGCCGCTTCAACCCCGCTACCCAAATCACCGCCGATTACATCGACAATCTGGTACTGGATCCGAATATCACGGTTCTGTCCAAATCCATTTTCGGCTACAACGAAGAACTGGAGCTCATTCGGAGCAATAAGGCGCTGTTTCCCTATTTCTATCACCTGAAAACGCCTCTGCGAGACGAATTCCAGCACCTGACCTACTTGATACAAATCTACCAAAAGTTCCCCAAAACCGGTCCCATCATCCGGAAGCTGTACAACAGCGATTACGTGAAAATGTACCGGGATTTTGTCGCCTACAATCCCAGCATCACCTCCGGCTCTCCCGAATTGGTTCTGCGTACCGCTTCTCACCCCCACGAATTCCTGATTGCAATGCTCCAGGGACTGGACTTCCCTCAGCGAAATCAGCTGGCCGGCCGGCTGACCTTCGAATGGGATGTGCAGCAAGTGGCAAAGTCCGAGGGGGACATCACCATCCAGCGCACTTATCCCTTCAGCTATGTTGACTTCACGCTGAAACGGCCCATCGAAGCCTACACCGACGCCAGCTGCGAAATTCTGCTGGAAAATCGCAACGGCAAGCTGAGTATGAAAGTCCTGCGTCCCTGCTAAATGGAGGCAAAATGAACGCTCAAGAAGAAAAATTTCTCCAAATGACCCAGCCGCCGGTTCCTAAGCTCATTCGCCGGCTAGCGCTACCTTGCATCATCAGCATGCTGGTCACCTCCATTTACAATATGGCCGACACCTATTTCGTCGGTCTAATGGACAACTCCTCCGCTACTGCGGCAGTCGGCGTGGTTTTTTCCATGATGGCCATCATCCAAGCCATCGGTTTCTTCTTCGGCCACGGCAGTGGCAACTACATTTCCCGAGAACTGGGCAAGAAAAACTACGATGAAGCTTCCTGTATGGCCGCCACCGGCTTTTACTCCGCCCTACTCACCGGCTTTGTAATCTGCATTGCGGGCAATCTCCTGCTGGATCCTCTGGCCTATCTGCTCGGCTCCACTAAAACCATTCTTCCCTTCACTCGGGATTACCTACGCGTTATTCTACTTGGCGCCCCCTGGATGACCGCTTCCCTGGTGCTCAACAACCAGCTTCGCTACCAGGGCAGCGCTTCTTATGCCATGGTTGGTATCGTATCCGGCGCTGTTTTGAACATTGCTCTGGATCCTTTGCTGATTTTCGGATTGAACCTCGGGGTTGCCGGTGCCGGTTGGGCCACCATCATCAGTCAGTTTCTCAGTTTTTGCCTGCTGTACATCGGCTGTCGCCGGGGCGGAAACCTGCGAATCCGCCTTTCTCTGTTCCGATTCAAGCTGTCATATTACAAAAGCATCATCCAGGGTGGTCTGCCCTCCCTGGCGCGGCAATGCCTGGCGGCCATCGCCACCATGTGTCTGAGTCATGCCGCCGGCAAGTACTCTGATTCCGCCATCGCCGCCCTAGGCATTGTCCAGCGAATCATGATGTTCGGCGCATCTGCCATGATTGGCTTCGGCCAGGGCTTCCAGCCCGTCTGTGGCTTCAACTACGGAGCAAGGCTCCACCAGCGGGTTCTGGATGGATTCTGGTACTGCATCCGAGTGTCAGCCATTTTCCTCACATGCGCCAGCGTGGCGATGATTGTTTTTTCCAAACAGATTATTGGGCTATTTCAGTCCGATTCGGAAGTCATCCGCTGTGGTGCCATGGCTCTGCAATTCCAGTGCCTGACGTTCCCTGCCCAAAGCTGGATTATCATGAGCAACATGATGGAGCAATCCATCGGACGCACCTTACCTGCTACCTTTCTGTCCGCCGCCCGGCAGGGTATTTTCTTCATCCCCATGCTGTTCCTGCTCGAAGGAACTATTGGCTTAACCGGTCTTCTGATGACCCAGGCGGCATCAGATCTGCTAACCCTGCTATGCGCCATCCCAATCCACATTTATGTACTAAAATCCGTGAAGAAAGAGCAAAAAAACCTGCCGCAATAAAGCGGCAGGTTTTTCTCAGTTGCGAACTTCATGCTCACATTTGGGGCTGTTTTGCTCCAAAGGCATAAATGTGTAACCGTTCTGCAGACCCCAGATGATAATCTCCTCCACAGCGTCCACACTGTAGCTCTTGATGTCATGCTGAAGCACCACAGACACATCCCGGTTCTGAATGCCCTTGATTACATTCTGGACAACACCCTCAGCAGTAGTTGTGTTACCCGCATCATCGCTGTCCACATTCCAGTCAAAGTACCGGAAGCCCTGGTCCTTCACCGCCTGAGTCAGACGAGTCATAATTCCCACATTGTACTTCTTGCTCACACGGTTGGAGCTGCCACCGGGGAACCGCATAATGTTGGATTTGACACCGGTTTTATCCAAAATCAACTGCTGCAGCGCATAAAGGTCGCTGAAAAATGCTTCCTCACTGGAGTAAATCTTATCATACTCGTGGGACATAGAGTGCAGCGCCAGCGTGTGCCCACCAGCAACAATATCGTCCAGCAGGGACAAATCCGAATTGCCGCAGACAAAGAACGTAGCCTTTACATTATACTGCTCCAGAATCTGCAGCAAACGCTTGGTGTACTTCACCGGGCCATCATCAAAGGTAAGATAAACAACCTTCCCCTCCGGCTTCACCTCATCCGGCTGCCGAATGGGCTTCACAATCACCTTCCGGGAGGCAGTTGCTTCCTTTCCATATCCATCCACAACCCGGTACTGCAGCGTATAGGTTCCCGCCGCGTACCAATTCACTTTGCCGGTAATCTGAACCCTGTCCGTCAAATCCGCGCCTGTAGCATCCATAGCAGAATAGCCCGGCTCTTCCCATTTCGTGCCAGCCTGGAGCGTCACAGTATCCTCGCCCTTGAGCGTCAGCACCGGACCTTCCAATTGTGCATACTGGAGCACTCGTTCCGCAGATGCGGTATTTCCGGAGGAATCGGTCACCGTATAGCGCACAATTCCCTGCTCCACAATCCGCTGCACCTGGGACGCAATATCTCCATCATAGTTGTCCACGGCAGTGTAGCCATCCTCTTCATAAACCTGACCGGGCATCAGTGGCTTGCTCTGGGGCATCAGCGTGATCACCGGCGCTGTGGTGTCCACAATCTGTACCGTACGCACGACAGTGGAGCGCTGCCCCTCATATTCTACGGTATAGACAATTTGGTATACACCAAGGCTGGACCAATTCACGCGATTATCCACCTGGACCTGCAAGGGAATCACAGACTGATCTGCCAGTCGAACCGCCTGCGCCAGAGCACCGGGATCAGCAAAAGCCGCTCCGTATTCCAATGTCACCTGGCGGTCACCATTCAAGGTCAGCTGAAGCTCAAACCCCTTATCCGGTTCCGACGGTTGGGACTGACTGGGTTCGGTCGGCATCAGCGTGGTCGGATTTGTTTCGGCATAAGGGACCTCATTGGACTTAGCAATCACAACACTGATAACAATCAAAACCCCAAGCAGAACTGCCAAGCCTGCCACAATTCCCCATTGCCAGATATGACTCCTACTGCGTCTTCTATTTCTCATTGATACCGCTTCCATTCCTAGATAATTTCATAATTTCAAAAGATACACCCATTTTATCCCCACAGCCTTCATAAGTCAACAGCAGAAATGTTAAATTTCCTTAATGCCTAAGTATTCATGCCGAACGATGACGAAATCATCATTCCCCCAATAGGGCACATCGATTCAAGCACCAACTCGCCCAGCACACCTGCGAAATGCACATCATTCGCTCTGGTTTTTTGAGCATAATGCACACATTCCATTCCTTGGGAATAATGCGCATCAGAAGAACTTACAGAATTTTCTATCCCCTATTGATAAAAGATACCTCCTGTGCTACAATAGCGCCGCAAACTTGAAATTAAAGGAAGTTTTGTTCTATGACCAATCCAAATTCCGAAAACCTGCTGCTAATCGCAGTGATTATAATCGGTATTGCCGTGCTATTTATCGCCATTGTGGAAGTCGTCGTGCTCCTGCAGCGTTTTACCAGAGACCTGACCCGGATCAATCGGGAAATAAGTCGCTCCACCGACGACGATAAATATTATTGGCTCAAAAAGCGCCGCCGCCTGTGGCTGTCGTTGATTCCCTTCGTTCCCTACAAATGCTATTAATGCACTTGACCGCCGACTCTGGCGGTCATTTTTTAACACCAACATATCCCCTCTGCCAAAAAGCGCCACCCCTATCGGGGTGGCACTTCTTTTTCCATTTCTGATTCGATGGAGGGATTTGATTTAATTTATGTGTTGCCGCCAAAATTACCGGCGGCAAGCAACAGCCCACCGGGCTGTTGCATTTTTATCGGTTCAAATCCCTTTTCCATCCCCGCCAAAAAGCGCCACCCCTATCGGGGTGGCACTTCTTTTTCCATTTCTGATTCGATGGAGGGATTTGATTTAATTTATGTGTTGCCGCCAAAATTACCGGCGGCAAGCAACAGCCCACC
>JBGVDR010000084.1:0-4777 GCA_045119455.1 Faecousia sp. | reverse complement strand
TTACCGGGAATTACAGACCATCGAGCGGTACGCCATGCGGATCAATGGAATCCTGCAGGAATTCTGGGCTACCTGCGGCGTAACCCTCGTGGATTTCAAGATGGAATTTGGCAGGCTCGCAGACGGCTCTATTGTCCTGGCGGATGAGATCAGTCCTGACACCTGCCGCCTGTGGGATTCCAGTTCCGGCGAAAAGCTGGACAAGGATCGTTTTCGGCGGGATCTGGGCGGTGTGGAAGATGCCTATGCCGAGATCATGCGCCGTCTGGAATCACATCTGTAAGGAGGCAACCAATGGGAAACACTGCTATTGTTGGAATCAACTGGGGTGACGAGGGAAAGGGCCGGATGGTGGATCTTTTGACCGAAGATTACGATATCGTTGTCCGCTACCAAGGTGGCGGCAACGCAGGTCACACCGTCATCAATGAATATGGAAAATTTGCCCTGCATCTGCTCCCTTCCGGCATCTTCCGCAAAGGGGTTATCAACGTTCTTGGTAATGGTGTTGCGCTGGATCCGGAGAATCTTTGGAAAGAAATTGAGGATGTTCGCAGCAAGGGTGTCTCTATTACACCTGATAACCTCAAAATCAGCGACCGCGCATCATTGCTGCTTCCCTGGCACCGGCAACTGGACGAGCTGGAGGAAACCCGGCTGAAAGACAAAAAATACGGTTCCACCAAACAGGGCATTGCCCCCTTCTACTCTGACAAATACCAGAAGAAAACCATTATGGCAGGAGAGCTTCTGCATCCGGAGCATCTGAAGGAGCATCTGGCAGACCTTTTGGAATGGAAGAATCTGACAATTGCGGGAGTCTACGGCAAAGAACCCATGACGGTATCCGATATCAACGAGTGGTTTGATACCTGGTGTGAAAGAATCAAGCCGTTTATCTGCGACACCGGTCTGATTCTGCGAAAAGCCCAGAATGATGGCAAGAATATCCTGTTTGAAGCCCAGCTCGGTGCCCTTCGGGATCTGGACTACGGTATTTATCCTTACACCACCTCCTCCAACGCCATCAGCGCCTATGCCCCTGTCGGTTCCGGTCTGCCCTCTGCAAGAATCAATGAGGTAATCGGTGTTGTCAAGGCATACTCCACCTGTGTTGGCGAAGGCCCTTTCGTGTGCGAAATGTTTGGGGACGAGGCGGATGCCCTGCGCTCCGCCGGTTTTGAATACGGCGCAAAAACCGGACGCCCCCGCCGTGTCGGTCCCATTGACATTGTCGCAACCCGTTATGGCGTCCAGATTCAGGGAGCTACCAATATTGCACTGACCAAACTGGATATCCTGAGCTACATGGACAGGATTCCCGTTTGTACCAAATATCTTGTGGATGGTCAGGAAACTAACGATTTCCCCTTCCCCGCCCTGCTTTCCTCTGCCAAACCTGTCATTGAATACCTGGATGGCTGGAAGTGTGATATCAGCGGGGTCCGTCAATGGGCGGCACTTCCGAAAGCAGCCCAGGATTATGTAACCTTTGTTGAGCAGCAGATCGGGTGCCGGATCGGCTATGTTTCCGTTGGTCCGGAGCGTGACAGCATCATCATTCGCTAAGGAGAGACAAAATGACAAACAAATATGAATCCCCCCTGAGTGCCCGTTATGCGTCCGAATATATGCTCCGACTTTTTTCTGCCGATATGCGTATTCAGACCTGGAGAAAACTGTGGGTATCACTGGCAAAGGCGGAAATGGAGCTTGGACTTCCAATTTCTGCCGCACAGGTGGCAGAATTGGAAGCTCATATCCAGGATATCGACTATGCATGTGCTGCTCAGCGTGAAAAGGAAGTCCGCCATGATGTAATGGCGCATGTGTATGCTTATGGGAAAGCTGCCCCCTGCGCTGCAGGCATCATCCATCTGGGAGCAACCAGCTGTTACGTTACCGATAATGCAGATATCATCCTGTACCGAGACGGTCTGAAATACCTGCGCGAAGAACTTTTGAAGGTGGTCGCCAATCTTGCAGAATTTGCTGACCGGCATAAATCTATGCCCACTCTGGGCTATACCCACTACCAGCCCGCCCAGCTTGTGACCGTGGGTAAACGGGCGACCCTCTGGATGCAGGATTTTCTGTCCGATCTGGAGGAACTGGATTTCGTCATCGGGAGCATGAAATTCCTTGGCTGCCGGGGAACCACCGGAACAGAAGCCAGCTTTCTGGAGCTGTTCGTCGGAGATACTCAGAAAATTGATAGAATGAACCGCATGATCGCCGCTGACTTTGCTTTCACCCAATGCTATCCGGTCTGTGGTCAGACTTATCCCCGAAAGCTGGACAGCCGGATTTTGAATGTGCTTTCTTCCATTGCCCAGAGCTGCTACCGGATGGCAAACGACATCCGTCTTTTACAGCATGACCGGCAGATAGAAGAGCCCTTTGAAAAGAACCAAATCGGATCCTCCGCTATGGCCTACAAACGTAATCCCATGCGCTGCGAGAGGATTTGCTCCCTGGCCCGTTATCTGATGGCAGATGCTTTGAATGCTCCCATGACCGCCTCCGCACAATGGCTGGAACGGACGCTGGACGATTCCGCAAATCGCCGGATCTCCATGCCGGAAGGTTTTCTTTGTGCCGATGCCATTCTGCGTCTATCTCAGAATGTAACAAACGGACTTCATGTCAATGAAAAGATCGTGGAAAAAACCGTCCGGGAATACCTCCCCTTCATCGCCACGGAGAATCTGATGATGGAGGGTGTCAAGCGGGGCGGCAATCGTCAGGAGCTTCATGAAATTGTTCGCATCTGCTCTATGAATGCTACTGCCAAAATGAAAAACGGCGAACAATGGGATCTGCTTGCTGACCTTTCCTCTCATCCGGAATTTGGTATGACCAAAGCCGAAATGGAGGCAGTTCTGGAACCAACCGCTTACATCGGAAGATGTCCGGAGCAGGTAGACAGTTTTCTGGCCGGAATTCGGCATCAGATTTCAGACATTACGAAATCCGATACCGAGATTAATCTGTAAGGAGGCTGCTATGGAAGAGAAAATCCTTGTCCTGGATTTTGGAGGACAGTATAACCAGCTGATTGCCCGCAGAGTCCGGGAACAGCAGGTCTATGCGGAAATCAAACCCTATAATCAAATCTCAGTATCCGAGATCAAAGAAGCCGGATACAAGGGCATTATTTTTACCGGCGGCCCCAATAGTGTCTACGACAGGCTGTCTCCTCACTATGATCCTGCCGTTCTGAATCTGGGAATCCCTATTCTTGGAATCTGCTATGGTGATCAGCTGATGGCATTTATGGCTGACGGTCAGGTCAGCAGTGCACAAAGCAGCAGTGAATACGGAAAAACTGCACTGTACAGCAAAAAATGCACTCTGTTTCAGGGAGTTCCTCATACCTCCTTCTGCTGGATGAGCCATACCGACTATATTTCCCAGGTTCCCAGTGGCTTCCGTATCATTGCACATACAGATAAGTGTCCCTGTGCCGCCATGTGTGATGAAAGCCGTAAGCTGTACGGTGTACAATTTCATCCGGAAGTATCCCATACAGCATATGGAAAACAAATCCTGCACAACTTTCTGTTTGATATCTGTCAGTGCCGCGGAAGCTGGAACCTTGAGGACTTCGTCCAGAGAAGCATTTCCAGATATCAGCGTGCGCTTTCCGGCAAGAAAGTTCTCTGCGCACTCAGCGGCGGCGTAGACAGTGCTGTTGCCGCAGTTCTGCTCCACAAAGCAATCGGAGATGATCTGACCTGTGTCTTTGTGGATCATGGTCTGCTTCGGAAAGAGGAAGGCGACTGGGTAGAACGTATTTTCCGTGGGCAATTTAACATGAATTTGATTCGTGTCAATGCAGAGGACCGCTTTCTGAAAAAACTGGAAGGCATTTCGGAACCGGAGCAAAAACGTAAGATCATTGGAGAAGAATTCATTCGTGTCTTTGAGGAAGAAGCCCGGAAGCTAGGAAAGGTTGACGTTCTTGTGCAAGGTACCATTTATCCGGATGTGATCGAAAGTGGTGCCGGAAATGCCAGCACTATCAAAAGCCACCACAATGTAGGCGGACTTCCGGAACGAATGGAATTTGAAAAAATCGTGGAACCGCTGCGGGATCTGTTCAAGGATGAAGTTCGCAAAGTCGGTCTTGAACTGGGTATTCCATCAGAACTTATTTATCGCCAGCCCTTCCCCGGTCCCGGACTTGCCGTTCGGATCATCGGCTCCGTCACAAAGTGCAAACTGGATCTTCTTCGGGAAGCAGACTGGATTTTCCGGCAGGAACTGGAAAATCACCCTGTCAAAAATATCGCCAGTCAGTATTTCGCCGTACTTACGGATACCAGAAGCGTAGGTGTTATGGGCGATATGCGAACTTACGGTCATACCATTGCCCTTCGCTGTATTACAACAGATGACTTTATGACAGTAGACTGGACGAAATTGCCCTTTGATCTTCTGGAACGGGTCAGCAACCGAATCACAGGAGAGGTTCCCGGTATCAACCGGGTTGTGTATGACATTACATCCAAGCCTCCGGCAACGGTGGAATGGGAGTAAAGGAGGAATTATCATGTGCGGAATCGTCGGATACACAGGAACGCAGAACGCAGCCCCCATTTTGTTGGAAGGGCTAAAAAAGCTGGAATACAGGGGATACGACTCAGCCGGAATAGCAGTGGTTCAGGATAATCATATTTCGGTCAGCAAGGTCACGGGCAGAATCGCCGGACTGGCCGAGAAAACAGATGACGGAAAACTGCTACCAGGCATGACCGGAATCGGCCACACCCGC
>JBGVDR010000083.1:0-16432 GCA_045119455.1 Faecousia sp. | reverse complement strand
CATTGTCCGGGTGACGCTGGCGAGCATCTGTACCAGCGATTTGCATATCAAGCATGGCTCCGTGCCGAGGGCTGTCCCCGGCATCACTGTTGGTCATGAGATGGTGGGCGTGGTTGAGGCGGTAGGTGCCGCTGTGACCAGTGTCAAGCCCGGCGACCGGGTGACAGTGAACGTGGAAACCTTCTGCGGCCAGTGCTTTTTCTGCCAGCATGGCTATGTGAACAACTGCACCGATCCCAACGGCGGTTGGGCGCTGGGTTGCCGCATTGACGGTGGACAGGCAGAGTTCGTCCGTGTTCCCTATGCCGATCAGGGTTTGAATAAAATCCCCGACAGCGTCACCGATGAACAGGCGTTGTTTGTAGGCGATGTGCTGGCCACCGGCTTCTGGGCGGCACGAATCAGCGAGATCACAGAAGACGATACTGTCCTCATCATCGGTGCAGGCCCTACGGGACTTTGTACTCTGATGTGTGTACGACTGAAAAATCCCAAGCGGATCATCGTCTGCGAGAAAGATCCGGCACGGATCGATTTCGTTCGGGAACATTATCCTGATGTACTGGTCTGTGAGCCGGAAAACTGCGAGGGTTTTGTCCTTTCCAATTCCGACCATGGCGGTGCGGATGTGGTTCTGGAGGTAGCCGGTGCAACCGATACCTTCCAACTGGCATGGAAATGCGCCCGCCCCAATGCCATCGTCACGGTGGTCGCTCTCTACGATGAAGCGCAGGTACTGCCACTGCCCCAGATGTACGGCAAAAATCTGACCTTCAAAACCGGCGGTGTGGACGGCTGTGACTGCAACCAGATTCTCGCCCTCATCGAACAAAGCAAAATTGACACCACACCCCTCATCACCCACCGCTTCAAACTGGCGGATATCGAAGAAGCCTACCACATCTTCGAGAATAAGCTGAATGGGGTTATTAAGATTGCGATTACTCCATAGAAACTGAATATCACAATAGCATAATGATACACCGCCCCATCCAATTGGACGGGGCGGTCTTGCAATTAGTGATTATGAGGATGCTTTTGCTTCATACCACAAATGGTCATTACGCCAATACCAGCGACGCTTACCAACAGGAGCATCGTCCAAGGAGCAACAGAAACGCTGTCGCCTGTTTTCGGGTTCTCTTCGAGCCCCGGCTCGATCTTACCGCAAACTGTGCAGTCTCCATCCTTATAGGAATGACCTTTCTGGCTGCCGGTATCTACAACGGTATCCGTCATGCCGCAGGCGCATACAGCCGTCTTGGTTCCGTCCGTTTCGCAGGTAGCGTTGCCGTCAGATACATAGTTTGTAAAGCTGTGGGTATGAGTTGTATAGGTGCAGTCGATTGACCCGATGGTCAGGGCACCAGAAGTAATACCGTCAGTGAAGCGGTACACAGGCCGCTGACCGTTTATGGTAAATTCAGGGGCTGCGATAGCAAAGCCCTCGTTGTTGGCTCCAACATCCACATCTGCCGCAGGAGTCACATGGACAACATCCGGCTCCTCGTTACCATTAAAGGTGATGATTGCAGCCATGTTGGCGTAACCATCGTCGGCTACTACCCATAATTTCTTCTCGTAGGTATCATAATCCAAAGCCATGGCACCGCCCAGCTTGCCATCGATGTCAGCTATCTGAACCACGCTGCTGTCAGCATTCAGGACATAAGCGTAAACATGACCGTTGTCCTCCAGTGCCACGAAGAACACACCGCCTGCCACTGCATTAGGATAATTGGCAGGATCAAAGGTAGTATTGGTATTCTGGTCAAAGAGTACACCAATCATATCAGCATTGGCGACCCATTCCACCGCCTCGATGCCGGTATTGGCAGCAACATCCGGGAGCGTAGAGGTTAAATCCCATTGCTGCATAGCGTTCTGGGTTACATCCTCAGACTTGGGATCGGCCATCAGGATCACATTGTAGTTGACACCCTTATTGGAGTTGTCACGCTCGGAGGCGAGATACACAAATCCGTCACCATCCACAGTGATGCCTTCGGTATCAGCGCCCTTGGCGCTGGGGATTACAAAATTCACGATTTTGCCATCCTCAAATCCTTTGGCAAATGTCAGAGTCCCGTCAACAGCAACATCCATGATCCAGTACTTGCCGGTTCCGTTGTCCACGGCATAGAGCTGGCCGTTATGGAAGTCCAGACCGGAGGAGTCCTCCAGGAAGTTCAAATTAGAGGACGTGACAGTCTCGGCACCTGGCCAGGCATTGACCTCAGGGATACCGGCAAACAGATTAGCCGTGCCGGGAGTCTCCACAAGTGTGCCACGGTACTCGTTACCGGTGGCATCGGGATACAGACCCCATGTAGGGTTGGTATGCCCTTCCCAGGTGGTGGACGCAATGAGCGTGCCGTCTTCAAACAGGCGAACGGAGTCTCCCTTGCCCAGTCCGAATCCGAATTCATCACTGGTGATGACCATAAAACCATTTGCAGGGATGGTGGTACCTTCAGGAATCACATATTCATGGGTATCGTCATTATCCTTGATCACAATGCCGGAGATATCCAGTTCCCAATCCGTGGGGTTTGCCAGCTCGATCCAGTCGGGGCCATCGTTAGGGGCACTGGACTGCACTTCGTTAATGACCACTGCAGGAGGATAACAACCGTTGGCAGTACCAGCGGTCTCAGGCATCAGCACGAAGGATCCAGTGCCGTCAGGATAACGGCCCCAAGAGGCAGACTCGTCGCCGTTCACATTGGCATGCTCCGTCCAACTATGACTGTCTACCATGTTGCCTTCAGCATCATACAGACGGACGGAGTCGCCGGAACCGATGCCGATCGCCTCATCAAAAACACCTTCCACATAAGCATCCGTACTGTCATCAAAAATCAGGCCCACAGAGTTGGCCTTGACCAACAAAAGACTGCCCGCCTCAATGATAGTACCAGCCGCAAACTGCCAGCGGTGATCGTCAGAGTTATCCCGAATCTCCCAGCCAGTCAGATTCAACGCAGTATCGCCGATGTTCATCAACTCCACCCAGTCATCAGGGGAAGAGTTGACCTCGTTGATCAGGATTTTGTTCGTCATTTCAGAAGTTTCCGCCGCCAGAACGGTCTGTACCGGCACGACCAACAGGCAAATTGTCATGAACGCACTCAGCAGGCGGATAATATTATTTTTCTTTCCTTGCATAATGTTTCCTTTCTTGCTCCCGGCCGCTGAACCAGCATACACGGGATACGATTTGGTATGAGTATCTGAACGATATCTCGATACCAACTATATCGCCACACTGTAAAATCTGAAACCAACCATTGGTAAAATTCCTGAGAAATTGTATCCCAGAGGAACCACGATTATCTCCCCCTGGGCGAAAAAGTAGGCAACGCCTTCCAAGACGGTACTGCGCTGAAATAACCCCATATACGCAAAGGAACCGACTCACCCCGAGCCGGCTCCTTTATTGCTTATCTACTTTTTCATTTCCATGTACGGTATCACTTCAAAGCCGCATTTTTGATAGACATTGACCGCTCTTTCGTTTTCCGCCTCAACCTCTAAGCGAAAGATCGCATCGGAATACTTGCTTTCAATGAATTTCAGGAAATAGCTTCCGATACCGAGCCCTCTGTATGCGTCTTTCACATAGATATCTTCAATCCATATGCAGGGCTTTCCGAATTCCGTGGAAAAGCTTTTAGCTACCATCGCATATCCCTGAATGTCTTTCGCATTTTCGAAAATGTATCCTTCCAGAAACGGACTATCGCTGATGCAAGCGGTGAAATCTGCCTCGAATATTTCTTCCGAACCGTTACTCCACACCGCAGGAGAGGCGTAAAATACGCGCATCATTTCAAGAACCTGATTTCGATCCTTTTCTTCCATTTCTCTGATTGCACTTTGCAATTTGCGCACCTCCGTTCATGATTTCGCTCAATCTTCCACGCGGTTCATTTCGTCCACAAGGGACTCAACCGCTGCCGAAATCTGAACCCAAGCAGGGCGGAAGCCGCTTCGGATGGCATTGCGGACAGATTTGACATTGCACCATGCGGCGCAATAGAACGGAACCTTATCCAATGCCAAAATCTCCAGCGCCAGCTTACTGGTCAGCGCAGATGCAATGCCTTTCCGGCGGTACTCCGGAAGCACATCCACGCCGATTTGATACATGGTATCGCAATCCGCCGAGCATCCTGCCAAGCCGATTAGCCTATCCCCGTCATAAGCGCCCACGCCAAGCACATCCAGATGTTTCCGCTTTTCGCACAGGGCATTACTCCACTGAGGCTGGTACAGCTCCTGAAAATCCTCCTGATGCAAAACCCTCAGCTCGTAGTCGCAGGGCAATTCCCGAAGGGCATCCACATCCGGCAGAAAATACTCCGCCATAAAGCAAATCTTTTGCCCAAAGGGACGAACCAGTTCATCCAAAACGTGCAGATTGGGCGTTTCAAAGCAATGCTCCACGGGGTAGCGATCAATATATTTCCGCACCAGCGGTGCAATCTCCGGACTGGCCTGCGCCACAATATTTGTCCCATAAGAAACCAGATCACATTTCATGGGTAGCGGCAGATATTTTCGGGCAAGGGGATGCTTTTGAGAGATCGTCACCACATTCTCACCGGACAAAAAGTCCTGAGGTTTGCATGACATATCGTACGCCGATTGTTGCACCGCAATTTTTAGTATATCGTTATTTGTCAGCATCGTTTCACAGCCTCTCTTTCTCCAAAGTTCGGATGCCTTTGGTATGTTGGATACGGGTATCATCGCCGTGGACGGGACTCAATGCAATCAGGCGCATTGAACCACGCTTCTACCGCAAACCAATCCCCCTCCACCGTGGCCGCCATACCACCGTTCATACGCTCGGCCAGGCCTTTCGCAATGGCCAAGCCCAGACCTGTGGAGGAATGGGTACGGGCCGGATCAGCCTTGTAAAACCGGGTAAAAAGTTGGGAAACATCGATGCCCTCGGCATTATGAACCTTGTTGGCGCAGGTGAAAACCACCCGCCCTTTATCCCGCTTCAGTGTCATCTTAACCGTGCTACTGCCGTGATCGAGCACGTTTTTCAGCATATTCTGAACAATCCGCTGTACCGCTTCGCTGTTACAGTTGACGGTGATGCTTTCGTCGTTGAAATCCGTCTGCACCTCAATGCCCTTCTCCTGAAAATCGTTGTAAAACGCGATCAGCGCAGAGCTGATACACTGGGTAATATTCACCGGTTCGGTCTGCAGCCTGTAATCATTGTTCTGCAGTTTTGTGTAGGTGAAAAGCTCCTCAAGCATGTATTTCAGATTGGTGATGCGATTTTGAATCACCCCGACGTACTGCTCCCGCTCCTCCTCAGAGTCGGCATTCTTCAGCAGCTGAAAAAATCCGTCCAGGGAGGTCAGCGGCGTGCGGATGTCGTGGGAAATGTTCGTAATTGCGTCCTTCAGGTTCTTCTCATTCTGCTCAGCCTTGTATCTGAGTCGTTCGGAGCGATCCAGCAGCGAGTTGATACTATCTTCCAGCTCGTAAAGCTCGTCAAACGGCAGCTGAGAATGTAGCCGGAGGTTGGTTTTGTGCTCCTTCATAAATGCCAAATGGCGGCAGGTGTTTTTCACCTGTCGCCGATAGGCTATGAAGATCAGGATGGTTACCACGCAGAGGAGTGTGGCGATAATTGCCCATACCAACATAGAAATCTCCTTATTTGATGTCGCGCTTTTGCATGACAACCATAGCCGTTCCGGTAAACACCACCAGGAACGCGATACCCACAACAATCACTCTTACCAAATCGCCGCCAGCCATGTTGGGCTTGACAGTCTGGATGCACTTTTCAACGGCATAGTCGCCAATGTCGAAGCTCTTGGGAATGCCGCACTTATGAAGCGGGATGTTAATCAGCTTGTACAGGGTAGCGGTCAGAGGGGTAGAGCAGATAATGCCGATGGTCATGCCAAGGCCGGAGCTTCTAATCATGATGGTCAGTGCCATAATCACGGACGCGAAGCCGACGTGCAGTAGATAGTGGATGCCGATTGTCTTTGCAAGGGTACCGAAGGAACTGAAGTACAAATCCTCGCTCAGGAAAATCTTACCAGCAATTGCCATAGAGAGGAAATACATGGCGAAAATCACAAACACCTGCACGGCAGCGGTCACCAGCTTGGAAAGAACCAGCATGCCTCTGTTAGGGAGTTGACCGGCAATGTTTTTGATATAGCCGTTTTTTTGTTCGCCGTTCACAAAAATCGGCACAAAAATGGCACACAGAAGCGTCAGGTTAAGGGCTGTCGCATCGATGTTAACCAAATCTGTAAAATCCAATCTGCCCGACATCCAGGGCTGGGAAGTGATGGAAGCGAAGAATTCATCCGAATCCGTGGGAATGTCGCTGACCAGGCTTCTGGTATAGTCCGTCATAAACACGCCAAATCCTGCGAGCAGCACAGCTACCGCAATCATAATCCAAAAAGATTTCATACGGGTCAGGCGGCGCAAATCCATCTTGATTAAATTAAGCATTGCTGGCACCTCCGGTCAGATTCAGGTAATAGTCCTCAAGGGTCTCGTTTTTCAGGGAAATACCCAGGATTTTTACGCCGCTTTCCGCCAAACCCACGGTGATTTCACCGCAGTCCTGAAGCCGCTCAAAAATCTGGATGGTAGTGTTGTCCACGACCTTATACTCGTGTATGTCCATCTTTTCAAGAACCGTACACGCCTTTGCGGTGTCGTCGGTCTTCAGCTCGATGCGCTCACTGCACTTCTTCATCAGTTCTTCCTTGGTCAGCTCCTGCACCAGGGCGCCGTTGTGAATGATGCCGTAATTGGTCGCGATTTTCGCAAGCTCCTCCAGAATGTGGCTGGAGATGATGAAGGTGATGTTCTGCTCTTTGTTGAGCTTGTCGATGGTTTCTCTGACTTCAGCAATGCCCTGGGGATCCAGACCGTTGATGGGCTCGTCCAGAATCACCAAGTCCGGCTCGCCGACCAAGGCCAGCGCGATGCCCAGTCGCTGCTTCATGCCGAGGGAGAATTTGCCGACTCGCTTCTTACCCACGTCGGCCAGCCCCACCGTTTCCAGGAGCTTGGAAATCACAGTCTTGTCCCGCACGCCCAGAGCAATGCACTTCAGGTTGAGGTTCTCCGCTGCGGTAAGCTCGGGGTAAATACCCGGGGCCTCAATCAGCGTGCCGATGCGGTGCATGACCGGAATTCCATCCTTGCTGTTGTAGCCGAACAAGGAGTAATCGCCTGCACTGGGGGTAGAAAGACCGCTGATCATTTTCAGCAGGGTGGTCTTGCCTGCGCCGTTGCGGCCGATCAGTCCGTAAATGTCGCCCTGGCGGACGTGCATGCTGATCTGGTCTGCGGCATTGTGCTTACCATAGGTCTTGGTAAGGCCGTTTGTGGTTAATATGTAATCCATAAGATTTTTCCTTTCTGCTTTGCTTTACATCAACATCTTACACCGCAGTGTCCAATAAATCGCAAATAAAAGGTAAAGAAAGTTTCAAGATTTACCTGGAAAGTTTAAAGCCGATTCCCCAGACCGTTTCGATATATTCCTGATTCGTGACTGCCTTCAGCTTTTTGCGAATGTTGCTGATGTGCATATTGATAGTCTTATCCTCGCCGATATAGATATCGTCCCAAGCATAATCAAAAATATCCTGCTTTGTAAAAGCACGGTTCGGGTTTTCCATCAGAAGCTGAAGGATTTTATACTCCTGCTTGGTAAAGGACAGAGCTTGCCCCTCCACCATTGCAGACATTTCCTCCAAATTCAGCACCAGTCCCTTGTGGGAAAGCTGTTTTGCAGGCTTGCTGGCAGCATTGCGGCGCAGCTGAACACCCACCCGGGCCATCAGCTCGTCAATCTCAAAGGGCTTGGTCATGTAATCCTCTGCACCGGCATTCAGCAGGTCGATTTTGCTGTCCAGGCTGTCCTTTGCGGAAAGCACGATGACACGAAGACCGAAATCATTTTTCAGTTTGGGCAAAAGCTCCTCGCCGTTGATTCCGGGGAGCATCAAGTCGAGAATAACCAGGGAAAAGGGCTCCGTTTTGGCATAAAGCAAACCTTCTGTTCCCGAAAAAGCCTGCTGATAGGAATATCCTTCCTTAGAAAGTGCTTTGGCAATGAGGTTGTTTATGTAGGTATCGTCCTCGATAATCAGAATTTTGGGCATACAGATACTCCCTTCCCATCAAGTAGTATAAAAATTATACCATATTTCTTGCTCTCATTTCAATACTTCCATGCAATCGCAGTGCCGCTAATTCAGGGGTATAGCATCCACCCTATTTCTCTTCTTCTGCAAACCCCAAAACGGCAAGGCCTACAACCGAAAACGGACGCAGGAGTGGAAGAAGAAACTTCCTTACCCTGCGTCCGCTTTATGTTAAAGTTTTTTCGTAAAGCAAATAATGCGGTTGACCTCCTCGAAGCCGATAGACTGGTGAAACCGGAGACTTTGGATATTGGTAAGCTCGCAGTCGCTGGCGAACTCTTTACAATCCTTTTCTTTTGCCCAGCCCTCGCAGGCAGTGAGAAGTTGTCTGGCAATACCCTTCTTGCGATACGGCTCGGATACGAAGATGCCCTCTAAATAACCCACAGGACTTGCAGAAGTCCCCTCCACATAATCATACCGAAGCTGGCATTGTGCAAATCCCACCGCTGCACCGTCCTCCTCCGCCAGAAAAACCGCCGCGTCCCCCCGGCTAATGATGGCAGCGAACTCCCCCGCCAACTCCTCAGCCGTATGGTGGGGCCACAACTCCAACGCCAGTGGCACAACTTCATTCAAATTCTGTAACGTTGCCTTTTTCATATCAATCACTCCGGTCGCTGGCCGTCGTGGGACAGCCATTTGCATTCGGTCAGGGTCATGTCGGTGAAGGTGGCTGTGAAGGACGACTCCTCCGGGGAGCAGGCGTAGATGCCGAAGCGAATCTTGCCGCCACCGTGCCACATATGGCACACACGCATTTGGCTGAAATGCACACCATCGTCCGAACATTCGATGCAGTAATCGTCCTCCCGGCGGCTGAGCCGGTACCACATGGATTTCACCGACGCGTCGATGGCAGTGGTAGCCCAGTCGGAGAAACCTAAGTTGGTGACCACGCTGCCTAAGTGCTGAAATTGCTCATTTTCGTACTCGATGGAGGCCTTCAGCCAGTTGTCGCTGTCCAAATACATCACCACACCGCATTGGTCAAAGCGTTGCTTGCTTTCAAAGGCGGTTTTGACAGTAAAGGAGAAGTATTTCTCCTCGGTTTCCATCTGAAACACCGGGGCATTGTCGTTGTGGAAGTGGTAATAGGTTCTCTGCCACAGGTCGGTGTGGGGCTTGGTGACAATCTCCACCTTGCTGTCGGACACCGTAAACGCCGCTGGCTGGCGTGTCCACTGAAAATTTTGGATATCCAAATTCATCGTCTTCCTCCTTGGCTTTGAGAATGATTACTCTAATTCCAGTATCATATGGACGTGAGGCTGTCCGTCTTCCAAATATTCATCCTCCAGGCTCACAAATCCCACCTTTTCGTACAAAGGACGGGCATAGGTTTGAGCACCGAGAATCAACCGCTTGGCACCAAACTTTTCTCTGGCAACAGCAATTCCTTCTTGCAAGACCCGGGTCGCCAGTCCACAGCGGCGCTTGTTGGAAACCACCCTGCCCAAAGATGCCTCGGCGTAACGTGAATTCTGCGGCAGCACCCGCAGATAGGCTCGAATCCCCTCTTCATCCTTTAGGTACACATGGTAGGCATAGGGATCCCAGCCGTCAATGTCCTGATAGGGGCAGTTCTGTTCCACCACAAAAATTGCCATCCGCAGGCTGTAAATTTCCATCAGCTCCAATGTTGTCAATTCGCTAAAATGCTTTACGATTCGTTCCATTCCTGTTCCTCTTTTGCTATCGTAATGGTTTCTCTTTACGTATCTGTTACTTGTCCCCAGCAGCCTTAGACCGGCTTCCGGCACAAATCCGTCAGCCCCTCAGGCACTCCAGCTCCAGGCACTTGACCATTTCGCCCATCAGGTGATAATACTCCGGCTCGTCCATGGGCACATCCTGAAAGCCCGCCGCCTTGTAGCAATAGTAGGCGCCGGGGTTATTTTCCAGCACGCCCAGGGTGACCTTTTCCGCCTTCATGATGTCAAAGGCAAGCTGCAGCGCCAGCTTCAGCATCTGCTTGCCGTAGCCCTTGCCCCGCTTGCTGTCGTCCAGAATAACAAAGCCAAAGCGAAGCTCATTCTCCCCGGTGTGGCGCACAATCAGATGCCCCACGGGCTTGCCGTCCTCGATGGCGGTCATGGGGTAGAAATTATCCGGCTCTGCACAATCGCCGTTGCAATCGATATACTTGTGGTTCATATCCGCCGGGGTGATGGGATAGTGGTCGTAGCGGTCGGTACTCCACCGGCGGAAGGTTTCCTCGTCTTTAATCCAGCCCAGAATCGTTTCTGCGTCACAGGGCTTATAGGGTCTTAATTCCATGGTGTTACACCTCAAATTCTGTTTCATACGCTCCGGCGGGCAGAACATTGCCGCAAGCGCAGGTTTCGTCCGCTACCAGCGTTCCGGTTTTTCCGATTTCGCCGCCCATTTTGATGAATACTTCCACGAAAGCCCCGCAGGCCGGGCATTTTACTTCTGCAAGGCGGGGTGTGCCCTTCCCCTCCTGGCAACCACTGATTAAGCTCATTGTAACGCTCCTTTTATCGGATTTTCTCCAGACGATAGTATCGATCCTCGTCCAGGGCATTGATGCCGTCCTTATAATCGTAGCCCAGCCTGCGATAGAACTGGCAGGCGGTGATGGAGGCCGGAACCTCAATCCGCTTTGCCCGGAGGGCGTAGTCGTCCGCCTCCAGAGTTTCGATGATGGTCCGGCCCAGGCCCTTGCCCTGGTACTCCGGGTCAACGAAAATATTGAACAGGCTGCTTTCGGTTTCGCTACCCCAGTAGGGGCCGATGGCACCGCAGCCCACAATTTTCTCGCCGTCACAGAGCACATAGAAATGGGTCCAGCCCGCCCGCTCAATCAGCTTTTCCGGGGTCAGGTGCCCAATCAGCCGCTCCAGCTCCTCCGAAGAGTAGTCCTTACTGTTGGTGATGCGGAGCGTCTTGGCAATCAGCGCCGATACCGCCTGGGCATCGGCAGTTTCAAATCTTTTTACAATAATCATTTCTTTTCACCTAGCTTTACAGTCAAAATTGGCCTGGTAGGCCAGAACTCATACAAATGCAGGCAGGTGACCTTGCCGTGGAAGGAGGAAAATTCCTTCACAACCAGCGGCAGCGCCTGCTGGATATTCTCAGGCTCGTCGATGAGCATGGTGGTATGCGGCGCCCAGTCGAAGCTGGGGCCAAACTTTTCTTTTAGGGCAATCAAATCCGTATCCTTGTCCGGCGCAATGAACAGCACCTTGCCACCGGTAAAAATACCGATGTGGCTGAAGTCTACCTCAAAGGGCTCCGATTCCGCAGCGATGGCTCGCACCATCTGCACCACTTGAGCCTCCTGCGCCGGAGGGTAGGTCTGCAAAGTAATGTGCTGGGGAATATCTTTGGTGTGCTGCCCGGTCAGCCCGACAGCATACAGCTTCTTTTGAATGCCGGCAAGGTAGTTTTCCGTTTCGTCATCGTAGCCGGCCATGACGCATAAAAATTTGTTTTCCATAACGCTCAATCCCTCTCATAGCCATCAATGGCCATTTTTTCATTGATTATATTGTGCTTACCCGACTTGTACAGGTTTCATTTCAACATCTCTTCCAGACCGATTTCGTAGGTATCGTCTAACAAAATGAAGTCGCATCCGTTTTCCCGGCACAGCCGCAGGGCATTCTCGTTGTCACGAATCAAGCAAGCCTTACTCAATCCGCTATCATCCAACCGCTGTTCGATGGCACTGCCATGGCTTCGGATGTCCGCAAAATGGTTTCCGATATAGTTCGGGGACATGATGAGACAACGATAGCGAATGTGTTTCCGATACTCCGGTTCGAAATCCTTTTCCCAATCAAAGGGGATGTAGCATCCCTCTACAATCAGATTCTGCCCATTCTCAATGGCGGTCTTGACCATTTCCCGAACGATGGGCCAGAGGTAATCTGTCAGCTTATCGTCATCCATAGGCGTCAGGGCTGTCTGTCCGCTGCGAATCAGACCCATCTTCAGATGGTCAATAGATAGGTACGGATAATGATACTCTTCTAACAGCCGCTGGGCAAGGAGCGTCTTTCCGGTGTGGGATGCCCCTGCAATCAAGATAATCATAACTTCAACTCCTTCAAAAACATGATTTCATCCACCTTCAAATTTTAACTATTATATCACAGCTGCGCAATTCTTGCAAATCAGCCATGCTTCTTTTTCCTTGACGCAGCAAGCAGATGCCCGGACAGACCGATGATTTCCTCGTGGGTATCCAGCATGCGGACGGTTTTCATCAGCACCGCTTTGGTTTCCTCGTTTGCTAACAGTTCATCCAGGTTTGGGGCAAGCCATGCGCCGCCCATGACGCCATGGATGGTAGCTGTATCGAAGCCGCCCGTGGACAGCTCTTCCCGTAATGCTTTTGCGGTGTGCAGATGGGAAGACCCCAGCCCACTTGCAATCTTCTTGTCCGGATTGATGTAACAGCCGTCCTCCAGCGCCCGTTCAATGATGGAAAGCACCGCAGAATCGTCCAGTTCTCTGCCGCTAATCCTGCTCTCGTCGTGATAGCAAGCCAGCCGGGGAACCAGGACGCTGCAGGGTGTCAGAGCGGCAGAAAATAGGATGCCGTCATCTTTCAGCAGTCTATGGCTTTCTTTGATAGCGAGGATTCGTTCGTCGTATTCCGTAATGGAGTACAGCGGTCCCATCAACAAGACCGCATCCGCGCTTTTATCCGCTCTGGGGATGGAACGAGCATCACTAACAGTGGCAGATGCCAGCTTGACACCGGGGTATTCCATAGCCAGTTCGGCGCTCATGGCGATGTTTGTTTCAGACAGGTCGAACAGATGCACCTCATAGCCCACAGATGCCAGCCACCAGGCGTATTCGCCATAGGCACCGCCGACATCATAAATGACAGCCGGAGGTTTGGGCAGCTTCTGTGTCTTTTTGGTGGTAAACGGACTGTTCCGGCATATACAAGCCTCCTTTCTAAGAAAAATAAAAACGGCGCAAATCGAATCAGCCTTCGACTTGCACCGTCATAATCCAAAAAAATCTAATCCCAGCGTGGATTATTCAGAAATTTGGGTACGACAACACAAGCCCGGCAAAGTCTGTGCGACTTCGACGCGCTGCATAACGGTCAGAACATTGTTCAGAGCGGTTTTTACTGCCATTGTCGTATCCCCTTTCGGAATTTTTTTGGATTTTAACACGTCTGTGTCCGTTTGTCTAGCACACAAAAATAATTATGGGTTCAAAATACGCTTGGCATTTTTAGGTCGGGTGTGTTACAATAGGTCAAAAGGAGTGAACATCATGAAAATCGAAACCGAAAGACTCATGATTACCCAATTCACCATGGACATGGCAGAAGCCGTCCATCTGAACTCTCTGGACGAGGACAACCGCCGGTTCGTCCCCGACGAAGTTTTCGAAACCCTGGAGGATGCTCAGGACACCGTGGGCTTTCTGATGGGTGTCTACGAAAACGGCGACGGTCCGCTGGTCTACCCCATCCTGCTGAAGGACGGTACCTACATCGGCTATGTGCAGGCCGTGCCCTTCGACGATGGCACCTGGGAAGTTGGCTACCACATCGGCGGAAACTACACCAAGCGTGGCTATGCCACCGAAGCGGTAAAGGCCTTCCTGCCGGTGATTATGCCCAAGCTGGGTCTGACCCGCATGACTGGCATCTGCCTGGCAGATAACAAGGGCTCTGCCAAGGTTATGGAGCGCTGCGGCTTCATCAAGGATTTCGAAGGTATTGGCCCCTACCAGGGTGCTGAACGCCCCATTTGCAGATTCTACTACTACCTCTAATCTAAAAACCTCCGCCGGGGAAATCCCCAGCGGAGGTCTTGCGTGTCAAAGAACTATAAATGATTGTTTGCCGTTCCTGCGGGGCATCTGCGTTCGATGTCAGCTTCTGGCCATGCCGTCCACACTCAGCACCACGCCGGTGATATAGGAGGCCTCATCGGATGCCAGAAACGCAAATGCATTGGCAATATCCTGAGGCTGACCCAACCGGCGCAGGGGAATCTGGGCAATCATAGGCTCAATGACCTCTCTGGGCACCGCCTTCATCATATCGGTTTCGGTAATGCCAGGGGCTACGGCATTGACCCGGATGCCCTTGGGGCCCAGCTCTCTGGCCAGGGACACCGTCAGACCGTTCACCGCAAACTTAGATGCCGGGTACGCAAAACCGCTGGGCTGGCCGTAGCGACTGACCATAGAGGACGTGGACAAAATCACACCGCTCCCCTTTTGGACCATGATCTCCGCCGCCACCCGAGTGGCATTGAACACACCCTTGACATTCAAATCCATAACCTTGTCATACAGCTCTTCCGTGTAGCCTAAAAAAGGCGTACTCTCGGATACACCCGCATTATTCACCAGAATATCCACACCGCCAAATCGGTCGAATACCTGCTGAAAAGCCGCCCGGACAGATTCCAGGCTGGAAAGGTCCGGAGCAGTCCCCGCTACAGTCGCATGCGGATAGCGCCCCTGCAGTTTCTCAACTGCCTTATCCGCCGATGCCTGGGAACTTGCCGTCAGAATAACAACAGCTCCCTCCTCCAAAAACTTCTCCGCAGTGGCGAAGCCGATGCCACGGCTTCCGCCGGTGATAATGGCCACTTTGTTCTTCAGCTTCATAGCACAAACCTCCTTGGATTTTCTATTCATTCTTATGATATCCCATAACAGAGCCTTTTTCCGTGATATTGTCACACAGATTTTCTCGTTTTCAGCATATCACTATAATAATTCTTTGTCAATTCCTTACCATACATAGTTGACATTCTGGTAAATCTCAGATATACTGGTAAAAAAGGCGGGAGGCGCAGGATGAAATTATTTCGAAACAAAACCTTTCTCACGATTAGCGGGATTGTGTTAGCGGTAGCGCTGATTGTTTCCGCTGTGGCAGTATTCGGCTTTGTTCTGCCCCAGCAACGCAGACAAGATGAGCAAGAGCGCCTGGTACAGGCATATCGGGACGCTAAAATGGAGCAATATCGGCAGGAAAACGAAAAATATGCCGATTACGAGGTGGACGTGGCCTTCCTGGGCGACAGTCTGACCGACGGATACGATTTGGCGCAGTACTACCCCCAGTACGTCACCGCAAACCGGGGCATCGGGGGCGATACCACTTTCGATTTAGAGAGGCGGTTGCAGGTGTCCGTGTACGACTTGAAGCCCAAGGTGGCGGTGATGCTCATTGGCGCAAATAATCCGGACAGTATGCTTGACAATTATGAGCAGATTCTGATTGGGCTTAAGAAAAATCTGCCGGATACCAAAATCGTCTTACTATCTCTGACTGCCATGGGTGGCGAGCATTGGGGAAGCAAAAACCAGCTGGCCGCCTACAACAACGTAACCATCAAGCTGCTGGCGCAGAAGTATGGCTTCACATTCGTGGATTTATTCACCCCGCTGTACGATGTGTCCACCCGGGAGGTCTATGCCGGCTACACCGTGGACGGCGGGCACTTCACACCGGAGGGCTATGAGGTCGTCACGACCCAGATTACCCCCGTTCTGAGGGAGCTGTTAGGGAAATAAATTACACCCACGGATACCATCTGAAGTAGTCAATAGTTAGTAGACACAAAATTTCTTATGCCACCAGTTCTGTTCTAAACAGGACTGGTGGTTTTCCTTTTAATTTACGGACAGGCCGCTCGTAGTTGAAATAATAGATTGCTTGTTCAATAGTGGCTCTCAGGTCATCGCTTTCCCAATAACGGAAATGCTTTCTAAGTGTATCCTTGAACCTACCCCAAAAACTTTCCATGACAGCATTGTCGTGAGGGTTTCCGGCTCTTGACATGCTTTGAATTACATTGTATTCTTTTAGTAGGTTGCAATAACCTGCGGATGAGTACTGGACACCTTGGTCGCTGTGCAAAAGGACTTGGTGTTCGGTGCTCATTTTTCTTTTCAGAAGGCGTTCTGCCGGTCTCATAACGAGGAAATTGTCAAAGGTATCGCTGAGTTCCCATTCCACAATCTCGTTGTTAAACAGATCTAGATAGCCTGCAAGATAATACCACTTGCCGTTATGCTTGATATAGGTAACATCTGTTACAATTTTTTGCATAGGTTGCTCTGCTTTAAATTTTCTGCTCAGGACATTGGAATATCGGATGTGTTCCAAATTGGTGCCTGCAGCCGCAGCTTTACGCCGCCTTGTGTATCCGTGAATCCCCAGACGCTTCATTGACTTCCAAACAGTA
>JBGVDR010000082.1:0-1563 GCA_045119455.1 Faecousia sp. | reverse complement strand
AAGAGGTACTGGTTCACGATGTGGTTGCAGGTGAGCAACACCCCGATAGGTGCGGCAAACGATAGGCGGCAATCACTACGATCTGTCGAGAGACGCTCGTAACGGCTGTCGGTAGCCACGCTTGTCGGCAGGTCTTCGGGATCGGAGAGCGTATGCAGGCAGAGGTAGTTGTCGCCAATCTTCATCTCGCCAGCTCCGAGGGTGATGTCCTGCAAGCAGGTGGTATCCTCCTGCGAGAGCGAGAAATACTTCTCGATGATGCCCGCAGTTGACTCCGTGCCTGTAATCTCATCGCCCGTAAGACGGGTGAGCGTGATGAATCCGCTGTCGTTGATGATACGCTCGAACTGCTCGCAGCACTCCAGGAATCGGCTTACCGCCTCCTTGTCCTGCATCTCCTTCGGAATGATGAAGCCACGGGTAAGGGCATTGAAACTGCTGGTTGTGCGGCTATGCTCCTTGGTGGTCTTGGTGAGGAATAGATAACAAGTGTGCTTCAGGTAAGGACGCTCGTTGAAGTGTCGCTCAAAGGAGCGAGAGAGGAAACTGAGGTCTTCCTTCTGCAACTCGGGTGTGTAGCTCTCCTCAATGAAGAAGTCCTGCTTATGCACGATACTGTAGTTCGGCAAGACCTTAACCGCCTTGGCCCACGCCGAGTGTATCGCCTCATACTCCGCCTGTGTGACGGTGAAGAGTTCGGGAAGCTCCACACGATAGCAGACCGTGATGTCGGCATCCTTGCTGATGATGCAGTCGTGCTCAACCGACAGAATCGGGAACTTGCTTTCGAGGGTAGCTGCTTTCATTACATTTCTCATGACTTTCTGTTTTTGAGGTTAGGAATAATCAATCGCAAGAATCGCTTGCGGTTGATGATGTAGCTGGGATGGTTCCGTGCAGCCTGCATCTTCATCAAGCCCCACTCGCCATACTTGGCATTGAGGTGGAAGGTCGCCCAGACAAGTACCGAAGCGGAGATGATTCCCAGTGCGATACATATCCATTGGTTCACGCCTGCCATATACAGCACCATAAAGGCTATGAGTATGGCGAGCAGACCGCCGGCGAAGATGAAGAGGTATTGGCTGCGTAGCCCCTTGAACTCGGGGCTACGACCAATCCCTTTGTTGATTTGATAGACCGCCATAATCAGAGGAAGAATGAACGGAGAATAGTGGCGGCTACAATGAGGAAGATACAGGCACCGAACCAAGAGGCTGCGGTCTTCGAGGTATCGGGGTCGCCCGAAGAGAACTTCGAATAGACCTTCACGCCACCGATGAGACCGACTACGGCTCCCACTGCGTAAATCAACTTGGTACCGGGGTCGAAATACGATGTTACCATGTTGGTAGCCTCGGTGATACCTGCGATACCGTTACCCTGTGCGTAAGCACCTACTGTTGCAAGCATAAATGCTGCTGCGAATAATACTTTTTTCTTCATACGTCGAAATGTTTTTTAGTTATACAAAAAGTGATTTCGACTGCGAATATATAGCACTTAATCCATTGATTTTCAAATCGGTCTATACACGTCATAACGTGTCATCAGATGTCATAG
>JBGVDR010000081.1:0-4148 GCA_045119455.1 Faecousia sp. | reverse complement strand
CAGGTAGGATTATAACCAATCCTTATTTATTAGCTAATAGGAGAATCTAGGCGGCACAAAAACCGCCTATTTCCGAGGGATACCAATATGAGAAAAACAAAAGAAATCACGATCGACGACCGTGGAACCGCAAAAACTTTTAGAATAACAGAAATGCCGGCCACTAAATTTGAGTGGTGGATCATTCAGGCGGGCCGCGCCCTGCTCGGTGCCGGACTCGGCAAAGAGTTACCGGGTGTTAACATTAACAGTGCAGAGGACGTGCAGGAAAAGGTCGGCAATCTGCTGGCGAACGAGGGCTTGACCGCGCTCAATAACGTGGACCTTGACAAGATTAAGCCGCTGTACGATCAGTTACTTGAATGTTGCGAACTTAAGATCGATAACTTTTATACCAAATTAGATCCTGATACCGTGGATGCACAGATCGAAAGCGTTAAAACACTTTTTACACTGCGTAAAGAGGCCCTTGTTTTACATCTCGATTTTTTAGAGGTAGGCGCCGGCTCCCCTTCAGCACACTCAGCGGGCAAGCGGGGCGCCACTATAAACTTGCAAAAACGGTAAACATAAGCCCATTATTGAGCAGTTTGATTATTAACCGCTATGCGACGCTGAACGAGCTGCAAACGGTTTACAGCTATGAAGATCTGTTCAATATGCTTGAGTGTTTACAGGTAGACATTTTTAACCAGAATCAGAATCAGCGCGAAAGCGAGCGGGAGCGGTAAATGGCGACAGTTATAGACAGTCTAGTAATAAGCCTGGGACTTGACCCGACTCCGGTCAAATCCGGCCTAAATCAGCTGGCGGGACTTGCCGCCAAGTTTGCCGGACCTATCGCCGGAGCGTTTTCAATAAATAAAATTGTATCCGGTTACATGAAGGACGTCGGGGAAGTGGCCCGCATGACCGGACGCTATTCACAAAAACTTGAGGAATGGCGTTATAAACGTGCGATGCTTGCCCGCGTTACCCGTGAAGATATTGAACTATATAAAAAATGCCGTGAAGGTGTGGTTAAGTTCAATATCGCTATGGCCGATCTATCCGCCAAGATCGTGCGGGAATTTCACCCTGCGATTAAAATGGGCGTTGATATCCTAAACCGTTTCAGCGGCTGGGTTAAGGAAAACGAGCACAATATCGTAAGGTTCTTTATGGTTGCCGCGGGCGTCATTACCGCGGTGTTCCTCCCGGCACTGGTAAAAATGGGTTTGGCGTTATTGTGGAACCCGTTAACCGGTTTAATCATAGCCCTGGGAGCGCTGATCCTTGTACTCGATGACCTGATAACCTATGCCCGCGGCGGCCGCTCAGCCTTTGCAGAATTTTGGGCTAAATTCGGCACGCCGGAGGAAGTAAAGCAGAAACTGATCGCATTTTTAGAAAAGTGCAAAAAACTGCTTGCCGATTATTTACCGCTTATTACAAAAATTGTTGGAGCTCTCATGGGGCTCTCTGCGGTCCGCGGCGTGCTTTACCTGCTTGAGAAATCCCTCGGCGGCGTTGGTAAGGCCCTGGGGGCTTTCTTAAGGCATCCGGCGCTATTGTTCCTAATGGCCGCCGCATATTTCATTTATCAGCGGTGGGACGGTATGGTGGAGGGCATGGAAGCCCTTATTGCAGATCTGATCTCCGTGTGGAAAAAAGCAGTTGACTGGCTGGCGAATTACATCGGTTCAGTAGTTGACGGCTGGACTGCGCTAACCGATGACTGCAAGAGCATTTACCGCGGTATGGTGGACTGGACCGCCGATTATATGGGTAAGATCGCGCAGGGGTGGAAGGACCTAACCGGAGACCTATCCGGTGCCCACGATAAGGCCGTTAATTTCACCGTTGACCTGATGGAGAAAGCGGTTAACGGCGTTAAAGACCTGCACACAAAAGCGGTTAACGTCCTGGCCGGAATGATTGAAAGCCTTGCGGGTGTTTTGTCCCGTACCTGGGAGGGTGTAAAGGACGGATTTAACGCTCTGGTTGACGACTTAATCGTCGCGTGGAAAAGATCGCCGCTTTATACTATGTTTACGTCGATAATCGACGGCATTAATGAGGCTAAAAAAGCTCTCGGTATCAGTGATGATGACAAGAAGGAAACCGGCGCGCTCGGAGCTGGGATCGGAGTCGTAGGCGGCCTAGCTACGGCGGCCGCAAATACTTTTGACCTGGGCGGTCTATGGGGAAATGCAAAAGATTTTTTAAACTCAAAAATCTCAGCGGTGCCAAACGTTAACCAGCAGACCTCCGCCGTGACAAATTCGGTGGGTAAACAGCATAATGGCGATGTGAATATTGACAACTCTCAAAACATCACTGTTAATGGAAATGTGGGAGACCCCGCAGAATTGGCCGACACTATGAACGAGCACAGGACCACCGCCGATCTATCCGACAGCGGCACATATTTGAATTAGGAGGGCGCGTGTGTTTAGTAAGTTAATCAATCGCCAGCGACTCAATGCACTTGCAAAGCGTGAGCAAAGCCGGGTTATTCCCCCGGATGTGCAGGAGTGGGCTTTCATCATACCGGAAACCGGCTTAATGATTGAGTTTAAATCGTTCGTACAGTTCAATTATTCGATTGACTATAAGGTCACAAATTCACCGGTAAGCGGTGGTTTTGTCTCATATCATAAGGCCAGCTCGCCGGAAACCCTAAACGTTAAGGGCGCGATCACGGGAAAGCCGGAGGAGCTGGGTCAGACTTTAGATCTTTTGATCAATTACTGCCGCAGTACTGACCTGCTAAATGTGTTAACGCCTGAGCGGTATTTTAAGGAATTTAATTTACATAAGCTGGACTATACCAGGCAACCGGGCGACGGCGTGGACGTGATTTATTTCACCGCGAGACTGCAGGAGATCCGCCAGGTGGAAAATGCCTATACTAATGTTAAGCTAGGATCTAAACGCCGTACAGGCGTTAAACAAGCCCCGGAAACGTCAATTATCCAGCTCGGTCGTGAGGGCGTTGGCAAGGGCTTAGATAATGCCGTTAACTGGCTGAGAGGGGGCAAATAAATGCAGATAGTACCACTTATTCAGTACCCTAACCAGGAGTTAATGTGCATCCTGGATAATCAGAACTGCACGATCCGCATTACCGTGCGATCCGGTTACACTTTTCTAGATCTGCGGGTTGATGATACCGTTATCCGTGAAGGGCAGTTATGTGATCCGTGGTCATGGGTACTGGCAACGCCTAACGACTTCAAAGGCAATTTTATGATGATTGACACTGCTCGGACCATTGCAACGCAGGAGCGGGCGCAGTATGACGGACTGGGCGACCGGTGGGTGCTGTATTACTTCACCGAGGAGGAGGCCGCAGAGGTTGACCGGGCATGGCGTTTAGATGCCGAGAAACTGCACGGACCGGATGATTTCACTGCCGGATACGGCATAGGACCGTACGGCTTAATGCGATATGGATTATTTTAACGAGGAGACGCGGGAATGAGTACAACCTTGCCGCATGGCATTATACAGATTAATGAGGGTAATATCTCCTGGTATGGCGATATTACCGCAAACTGGCAACTGATAGACAGCAAGATCGGAGTTTATGACGCCGCAATCGCGACCATACCGGCTCCGGCGAATAACGGCACGCTTACGATCAATTATGGCGGCACTACGATCGCAATGTTCGGAGCTGATGACGCCGGCAACGTTACCGCGGATATACCCGCTCCGGGCGACGGTACTCTCACGGTTACCCAGGGAGGATCTACGCTCGGGTCCTTTAACGCGAACCAGGCGACGCCGGAAACAATAGACATCCCGGCACCGGGGAACGGTACTCTCACAATTCGGCTTAACGGCTCGGATGTGCAGACCTTCACCGCAAATCAGACCGGCGATGCTACGGCTAACATCGTGACTCCTCCGGTTAACGACGGTACGCTCACAATTATGGTTGACGGGCTAACCGCCGGAACCTTCACCGCAAATCAGAGCACCGACACAATCGTGGCGTTGACCTCCGGCGGCGGGGGCAGTGCAGACGTTCAGCCGATGAGCAAGTCAATAGCACACAGCATAGCCGCGTCAGTTTTTGGAGCATAAATCATGGAAACATTATTCGAGTTAACTTTTCAGGATCAAACGCTTAATCCGCAGGTCGGAACTTTCACCGATGC
>JBGVDR010000080.1:0-14942 GCA_045119455.1 Faecousia sp. | reverse complement strand
TCGATGATCTTGCCGTAGGGCACCAGACCCAGCTTGATTAGCGCCTGGAAGCCGTTGCAGATGCCCAGCATCAGGCCATCCCGGTTCTCCAGCAGGTCGGTGACGCCTTCCTTGATGGCGGCATTGCGGAAGAAAGCGGTGATGAACTTGCCGGAGCCGTCGGGCTCGTCACCGCCGGAGAAGCCGCCGGGGATGAAGACGCACTGGGCGGTCTTCAGCTCGTTGGCAAAATTCTCAACACTGCGGGCGATGCCGTCGGCAGACAGGTTGTTAATCACGATGATCTCGGGCTCAGCACCCGCATCCCGGACGGCCTTGGCGGAATCGTACTCGCAGTTGGTGCCGGGGAAGGCAGGAATCAGCACCTTGGGCTTGGCCACCTTGATGGCGGGCGCCACCCGGTCGGTGGCGGCGAAGGAGAAGGTCTCCATCTCACCCTTGGGGGCGGGAATATTGCAGGAATAGACGCTTTCCAACTTGTTTTCGTAAGCATTCAGCACAGCTTCCTGGGTCAAAATCTCGCTGCCGTAGGAGAACTCGCCCTCCGTGGTGGTGCCGATGACGGTACCAACGGTGCCCTCGGTCATTTCCAGCACAAAGGCGCCGTAGTTGTAGCCGAACAGGGTGTCCATAGACACATTCCCGTCGATGGCGATGCCCAGGCCGTTGCCAAAGCCCATCTTCATGACGGCCTCCGCCACACCGCCCATGCCGGGGGTGTAGGCGGCCACCGCCTTGCCGGCGCGCAGAAGCTCGGTGACGGTGGCGAAGTTGGCAAGCAGGGATGCGGTCACAGGCAGGCCGTTGGCATCCAGCTCGGGCTTCAGCAGGCAGACGGTATGACCGGCGGCCTTGAACTCGGGAGAAACGACCTCATCGGTCTTGCCGGTGGTAACAGCGAAGGAAACCAGCGTGGGCGGCACGTCCAGATTCTCGAAGGAGCCGGACATGGAGTCCTTGCCGCCGATGGAGCCGATGCCCAGCTCCATCTGGGCCTTGAAGGCGCCCAGCAGAGCCGCCAGGGGCTTGCCCCAGCGCTTGGCATCCTTGTTCAGACGTTCGAAATACTCCTGGAAGGTCAGGTACACATCCTCAAAGCTTGCGCCGGAGGCAATCAGCTTGGAAACAGACTCGATAACCGCCAGGTAAGCGCCATGGTAGGGGCTGCACTCGGTGATGAAGGGGTTGTAGCCGAAGGACATGAAGGAGCAGTCGTCGGTGTGCTTCTTCTCCACGGAAATCTTCTGCACCATGGCCTGAATGGGAGTCAGCTGGTTCTCGCCGCCGAAGGGCATCAGCACGGTGCCGGCGCCGATGGTGGAGTCGAACCGCTCGCTCAGACCCCGCTTGGAGCAGGTGTTCAGGTCGGTGGCAACCTTCATGAAATTCTCGGCAAAAGTGCCGGAAACAGTCTTATTATAGGCACAAGGAGCGGCAGGAGCCACGGAAATGTGCTTATCCGCGCCGTTGGAGTTCAGGAAATCACGGCTGATGTCGCAGATGGTTTTACCGTTCCAGTGCATGACCAGGCGGGCCTTATCGGTGACAGTGGCCACGGGCACAGCGTTCAGATTCTCGGTGAGAGCCAGCTCCAGGAACCGGGCCACGTCCTTGGCTTCCACCACAACGGCCATACGCTCCTGGGACTCGGAGATGGCAATTTCAGTGCCGTCCAGACCCTCGTACTTCTTGGGCACGGCATTCAGGTCGATCTCCAGACCGTCAGCCAGCTCGCCGATGGCAACGCTGACGCCGCCGGCGCCGAAGTCGTTGCAGCGCTTAATCAGGCGAGAGGCCTCGGCATTGCGGAACAGCCGCTGGAGCTTGCGCTCCTCGGGGGCATTGCCCTTCTGCACCTCGGAGCCGCAGGTTTCCACGGACTGCACATTGTGTGCCTTGGAGGAACCGGTGGCACCGCCGATGCCGTCACGACCAGTATTGCCACCCAGCAGGATGACCACGTCGCCAGCCTCGGGACGCTCACGGCGGACATTTTCCGCAGGAGCGGCGGCGATGACCGCACCAATCTCCATGCGCTTGGCAGCATAGCCGGGGTGGTAGATTTCGTCCACAATGCCGGTAGCCAGACCAATCTGGTTGCCGTAGCTGGAATAGCCGGCGGCAGCGGTGGTGACGATCTTACGCTGGGGCAGCTTGCCGGGGATGGTCTCGGAAACGGGCTTCAAGGGGTCCGCAGCACCGGTGACACGCATGGCGCCGTAGACATAGCTCCGACCGGACAGGGGATCACGGATAGCGCCGCCGATGCAGGTAGCCGCACCGCCGAAGGGCTCAATTTCCGTGGGATGGTTGTGGGTTTCGTTCTTGAACAGCAGCAGCCAGGGCTCGCTTACGCCGTCCACAGTCACGTCAATTTTGACGGTGCAGGCATTAATTTCCTCACTTTCATCCAGCTTGGGCAGCTTGCCGGCAGCCTTCAGATGGCGCACCGCCACGGTGGCCAAATCCATGAGGCAGATGGGCTTATTCTCCCGACCGAGGGCATTTCTGGTGGAGATGTACTCCTCGTAAGTACGCTGCAGCAGCTCATCCTCAAACTTCACATCGTCGATGATGGTGCCGAAGGTGGTATGGCGGCAGTGATCGGACCAGTAGGTGTCGATCATGCGAATCTCGGTGATGGTCGGATCCCGATCCTCGGTGACAAAGTAATTCTGGCAGAAGGTAATATCGTCCAGATCCATGGCAAGGCCATAGCTCTTGATGAAGTCGGCCAGACCCTCCTTGCTGAGCTTGGTGAAGCCCTCCAGGGTGGCAACCTCGGTGGGAATCTCGTAGGCGATGGCCAGAGTTTCGGGAATTTCCAGAGCGGCTTCCCGGCATTCCACGGGGTTGATGACGTACTTCTTGAACTCAGCGATGTCCTTCTCGGACAGCTTGCCGTACAGGGCATAGACCTTGGCGGTGCGAATCAGGGGGCGCTCGCCCTGGGAGATGATCTGGATGCACTGCGCCGCGGAATCCGCCCGCTGGTCAAACTGACCGGGCAGAGCCTCCACCGCGAACACCGCTGCGCCGGGCAGATCCACCTCGGGAGCGGCCACGTCCAGCTGGGGCTCGGAGAAAACGGTCTTCACCGCATACTCGAACAGCTCCTCGGTGATGTTTTCGGCATCGTAGCGGTTGAAAATCCGCACATCCTCCAGGTTGGTGATGCCCAGCAGATTCTGCGCCTCTGCCAGCAGACCCTTGGCCTCGTTTTCCAGGCCCTCTTTCTTCTCTACATAAATGCGATAAACCATGGGGAAATCCTCCAGTTTATTAGTTTCGTACGTCATTGCGAGGGCCGTTAGGCCCGTGGCAATCCCGTATGGCTTCCGGAATGTCCGGGGGATTGCCACGTCGTTTCGCTCCTCGCAATGACGTGGATATTTTTTATTTGCTCTCCTTCAGCGCTCTCTGGCCGATATCACTGCGGCAGTAGGCATTGGCGAACTTGACACCGGCGGACAGCCGGTAGGCCGCCTCAATGGCCTCAGCCAGAGTGGAGCGCACAGCGGTGGTGCCGGTGACACGACCGCCGGAGGTAACCAGCTTGCCATCCTCCAGCTTGGCACCCGCAACGAAGGTTGCCTTGGCGGCCCGGTCGGACATGGTGAGCTTGTAGCCCTTCTTGTAGCTCTCAGGGTAACCGGCGGATGCCTTGATGACACAGCAGGCGTGCTTCTTGGAGAAGCGGACGGGGGTCTTGGACAGAGTGCCGTTGGTGCAGGCCATCATGACGGTCAGCAGGTCACTCTTCAGCAGAGGCAGAACAACCTGTGTTTCGGGGTCGCCGAAGCGGCAGTTGTACTCGATCACCTTGGGGCCGTTCTTGGTCAGCATCAGGCCGAAGTACAGGCAGCCCTGGAAGGTGCGCTTCTCCTTCTTCATGGCCCGGATGGTGGGCAGGAAAATCTCCTGCATGCACTGCTTGGCGATTTCCTCGGTGTAGCAGGGGTTGGGGGCGATGGTGCCCATGCCGCCGGTGTTCAGACCGGTGTCGCCGTCGCCGGCGCGCTTGTGGTCCATGGAGGAAACCATGGGGCGCACCACACGGCCGTCGGTGAAGGCCAACACGCTGACCTCGGGACCCTCCAGGAACTCCTCGATGACCACGGTGGAGCCGGAAGCGCCGAACTTGCCGCCGGCCATCATATCGGTAACAGCCTGGATGGCCTCCTCCCGGGTGGTAGCGATGATGACACCCTTGCCCAGAGCCAGACCGTCAGCCTTGATGACCGTGGGGATTGGGGCGGTCTTTAAGTACTCCAGCGCCGCATCCAGCTCGGTGAAAATCTCATAGGCGGCGGTGGGGATGCCGTACTTCTTCATCAGATTCTTGGCGAAGGCCTTGCTGCCCTCAATGATGGCGGCGTTGGCTCTGGGGCCGAAGCAAGGAATGCCGATTTCAGTCAGCCGGTCCACGCAGCCCAAAACCAGCGGATCGTCGGGAGCCACCACAGCGTAGTCGATGGCGTTATTCTTGGCGAAGTCCACAATGCCGTCAATGTCCGTGGCGGAAATGGGAACGCAGGTTGCATCCGCAGCGATGCCGCCATTGCCGGGCAGGGCATAGATGGTGGAAACATCGGGATTTTTCTTCAAAGAGCGGATGATGGCGTGCTCACGGCCGCCGCCGCCCACAACGAGGATGTTCATAGGTGACCTCCAATAGATAGGATTTGCCTTGCCCCCCCGCGCTTGCGAGGGGGGTGGCTGAGCTTTAGCGAAGCCGGGGGGAGCGTATCTGTTTGGGACTCCCCCCGTCCCAGTGTGTGCACTCGTGCCCCCCCTCATAAATGCGGGGGGCAAGAGTGGCTTCGCCGTAAAACGCACCGACAGGGGGCGGCGAAAACCGTCCCCTGAGGTTGATTTTTAGTGATGGAACAGTCGCATACCGGTGAAGGCCATGACGATGCCGTTCTTGTCGCACTCTTCAATGACCAAATCGTCACGGATGGAGCCACCGGGCTCGGCGATGTACTTGACGCCGGAAGCCACACCACGCTTAACAGAGTCGGGGAAGGGGAAGAACGCGTCGGAGCCCAGAGCCACGGCATCACGGGAATCCAGCCATGCACGCTTCTCCTCGGCGGTCAGAGGCTCGGGACGGACGGTGAAGTAGTTCTGCCAGATGCCCTCGGCACAGACATCCTCTTCGTTGCCGTTGATGTAGCCGTCGATGACATTGTCACAACCGGGACGACCCAGGTCGGGACGGAAGGGCAGGTTCAGGGTCTTGGGATGCTGACGCAGGAACCAGGTATCGGCCTTGCCGCCAGCAAGACGGACGCAGTGGACTCTGGACTGCTGACCGGCGCCCACGCCGATGGCCTGTCCGTCGTAAGCAAAGCAGACGGAGTTGGACTGGGTGTATTTCAGGGTAATCAGGGACACAATCAGGTCAATCTTGGCGCTCTCGGGCAGGTCCTTGTTGGCAGTGACAATGTTCTCCAGCAGGTGCTCACCAATCTTGAAGTTATTGCGGCCCTGCTCGAAGGTGATGCCGAAAATCTGCTTGGTCTCCTGCACCTCGGGGACGTAGTCGGGGTCGATGGCCACCACGTTGTAGGAGCCCTTGCGCTTGGCCTTCAGGATCTCCAGAGCCTCGTCGGTGTAGCCGGGGGCGATGACGCCGTCGGAAACCTCACGGGCAATGAGCTTAGCGGTCATAGCATCGCAAACATCAGACAGGGCAACCCAGTCACCGAAGGAGCACAGACGGTCTGCACCACGGGCACGGGCATAAGCACAGGCCAGAGGATTCTCGTCCAGACCCTCCACATCATCCACAAAGCAGGCCTTCTTCAGGTCGGCGGACAGGGGCTTGCCCACGGCGGCGGAGGTGGGGGAAACGTGCTTAAAGGAGGTGGCGCAGGGCAGACCGGTGGCCTCCTTCAGCTCCTTGACCAGCTGCCAGGAGTTGAGGGCATCCATAAAGTTGATGTAACCGGGGCGGCCGTTGAGGATGGTAATGGGCAGCTCGCTGCCATCGTGCATATACAGCTGGGCAGGCTTCTGATTGGGATTGCAGCCGTACTTCAGTTCAAAGTTGTTCATTTGATAAGACCTCCAGAAAGAATGTCATTCCGAGGGCCGCAAGGCCCGTGGGAATCTCCTGGTGAAAGCTGTCGTATTTGAATACACTGCGATAGATGGGCGGACGTGATACCAGGAGATTGCCACGTCGCTTCGCTCCTCGCAATGACACACTGGGGGAAGGTTTCGTTATTACTGGTGCTTATTGATGATTCTCTGCTGGAATTCGCCGGTGGCGATGTCCGTATAGCGGACAAACAGAGAAATCTTATTGGCTTCGTTCAGGTTGTTCCACAGCATATCGGTGAAGCTGTCGATATCGCCCTCGATGGCCACCCGCTCCGGCTCACCCTGGAAGGTGGGGATCACGGGATTGCCGTCACAGACATAGGTGTGCAGGAAGTGGCCCAGGCCGGCGGTGGCGGGGTATTCCCAGAAGAAGCGGCTGCAGGCATTACCCTCGGGGTCAGCAGCCTTCAGAATGGACATCTTGTAGCTGCCATCCTGGGTTTGGATGCCGGAGATGCGGGGGGTCCAGTTGGGGCCGTCGTCCTCAAACATACGGGTGCGCAGGGCGGCTTCCCAGCTCTCGCCCCGGGCGGCGAATTCCCAGATGGTGTCGGTCTGGTCACCGTTGGTGACGATCAGACCCTTGCCCAGCTGGCGCACGGGATGGTAGATAATCAGGTGGGGATCCTTCATCAGGGAAGGATCGTGGGCCTCGGTGCGGATGCCGTCCGGCTCCTGGATGAACACACGGTTGCGGGAGTTGACGGAGCGGCCCATGATGAAGTAAGCGGCAACGGCGGTCTTGCCGTCGGGAGAAACGCCCAGCACGATGCCACGGCCGGGATAGGTATTGTTAGCCAACTTTTCGGCCAGAGAGCCGATCTCGTAGACGTTCATTGATATGTACCTCCAAAAGGATTTTCGCGGCGTAGCCGCATACCTTCTCCCGGGGAGAAGGTGGCGCCTTCGGCGCTTAGTTCATTTCTTTACAGACCTTCTCAGCCGCCTGGGGCAGCAGAATCCATTCGGCCTGCTCCATGACCCGGCGCTGCAGAATTTCCGGGGTGTCACCGTCGAGAATTTCCACAGCCTTCTGGGCGATGATCTCGCCACCGTCGGGGATTTCGTTGACGAAATGCACCGTGGCGCCGGTGACCTTCACACCGTAAGAAAGGGCTGCTTCGTGAACCTTCAGCCCATAAAAACCTTCGCCGCAGAAGGAAGGAATCAGGCTGGGGTGGACATTGATGATTTTATTGGGCCACCTGGAAGTGAATTTTTCCGACAAAATCGACAGAAAACCAGCCAAAATGATCACATCCGTGCCATTGCGTTCCAGCACTGCCTGCAAGGCGTCTTCAAAGGCTTCCTGGGAGCCGCATTCTTTTTTGGTGATCACCGCACCGGGCACACCGGAAAGTCTGGCTCGCTCCAGGGCGTAAGCGCCCGCTTTGTTGGATACCACCAGGGCAATTTCACCGTGGGGAATCGCTCCTGCGGCCTCTGCATCCAATAGCGCCTGCAGATTGGTGCCACCGCCGGAAACCAGGACTGCGATCCGTTTTTTCATTCCAGGATCACCTTTTCTTCGTCATTCTTTACGATGGAGCCGATGAGATAGCTGTCCTGGCCGTGCTCCTTCAGAATGGCCATGGCTTCCTCAGCCTGGGCAGCGGGCACCACGATGCTCATACCAACGCCCATGTTATAGGTGTTGTACATATCCCGCTCGGGGATGTTGCCGAAGGACATGATCAGCTCGAAAATGGGCAGCACCTTCACAGCGTCCTTGTGGATCTTGGCGCAGAGGCCATCGGGGATGGAACGGGGGATGTTTTCATAGAAGCCGCCGCCGGTGATGTGGGAGATGCCCTTCACATCCACCTTCTCCAGCAGTGCCAGCACGGGCTTGACATAGATGCGGGTGGGGGTCAGCAGAGCCTCGGCGATGGTGCGGCCGCCCAGTTCCTCTCTGGGAACATACAGCAGGGGATCGTTATTGTCGATGTTGAACACCTTGCGGCACAGGCTGAAGCCGTTGGAGTGGATACCGGTGGAAGGCAGGGCGATGACCACATCGCCTTCCTGCATGCGGGTGTTGTCGATGACCTTCTTCTTGTCCACGATGCCCACGGCAAAGCCGGCCAGGTCATAATCCTCCACGGGCATCAGGCCGGGATGCTCGGCGGTCTCGCCGCCGATGAGGGCAGCGCCGGACTGGACGCAGCCTTCGGCCACGCCGCCGACGATGGTGGCGATCTTTTCAGGGATGTTCTTGCCGCAGGCGATGTAGTCCAGGAAGAACAGGGGCTTTGCGCCCACGCAGATGATATCGTTGACGCACATGGCCACGGCGTCGATGCCGATGGTGTCGTGCTTGTCCATCAGAATGGCCAGCTTCACCTTGGTGCCGCAGCCGTCGGTGCCGGAAACCAGCACGGGCTCTTCCATACCGGCGAAAGCGCCCAGGCCGAAGCAGCCGCCGAAGCCGCCCACATCGTCCAGGCAGCCTTCGTTCTTGGTGCGGGCAACGTGCTTCTTCATCAGTTCAACAGCCTTGTAGCCGGCGGTGATGTCCACACCGGCAGCGGCATAAGAGGCAGAATGAGAGTTTTTATGTTCCATAAAAGATAACTCCTTATTTTGAGATATGAGATATGAACTATGAGATATGAGATATATGAAAAACGAACACGAAGAATACGCTATCTCATATCTCGTATCTCGTATCTGACGGTTATTCCTTGCCGTTCCAGCAGTAGGTGCAGACCTTTTCTTTGTCGATGCCGATGGCCTCCAGCACGCCCTCCAGGCTCTGATAGCCCAGGGAGTCGAAGCCGAATTTATCACAGATGGCCTTGAGCATACACTGGCCCCGCTGGGTATTACGGTCGGCATATTCGTCGATGTGCTGCTGGCCGATGTTGCCCTCCAGCTCCTGGATGGTGCGGCGGGTCAGCAGATCCATATCGGAATTGCCCCGGGAGAAGTTCAGATACTTGCAGCTGTACATAATGGGCGGGCAGGCCGAGCGCATATGCACTTCCTTGGCGCCGCTGTCGTAGAGGAAATCCACGGTGGCCTGCAGCTGGGTACCACGGACGATGGAATCGTCTACCAGCAGCAGCTTCTTGTCCTGGATCAGCTCCGGCACAGGGATCTGCTTCTTTTCTGCCACCTGCGCTCTCACCCGCTGATCGGAGGGGGTAAAGGAGCGGCTCCAGGTGGGGGTGTATTTCACATAGGGTCGGGCAAAGGGGGCGAAGCTCTGGTTGGAGTAGCCGATGGCGTGGGGAATACCGGAATCCGGAACGCCGGCCACATAGTCCACATCCGGGTGGGTGCCGGCCTCCATCTCGTCCCGGGCCATGATCTGACCGTTGCGGTAGCGCATGACCTCCACATTCTTGCCCTCGTAGTTGGAGTTGGGGTAGCCGTAATAGGTCCACAGGAAGCCGCAGATCTTCATCTGCTTCCCGGCAGGAGAAAGGGACTGCACGCCGTCGGCAGTGACCTTTACGATTTCCTTGGGGCCAAGCTCGTAATAGTCCTGATAGCCCAGCTTCTGATAGGCAAAGGACTCAAAGGAAACGCAGCAGCCCTCCAGATTTTGGCCTACCAGCACCGGCAGGCGGCCCAGGGCATCCCGGGCGGCGTAAAGTTCGCCCTTTTCCGTCAGGATGATGATGGTCATAGAGCCTTCAATCTGCTCCTGGGCGAAGCGGATGCCGCTGACGAGATCCTCTTTCTGGTTAATGAGGGCGGCGGTCAGCTCCGTGGCGTTGATCTTGCCGGAGGACATGGCCATAAATTGGTAGCCGTTGCTGGAAAAATGGGTGTTCAGCAGCTGCAGATCATTGTTGATCCGGCCGACTGTGGTGATGGCGAACAGACCCAGCTGGCTGCGCACCAGCAGGGGCTGGGGATCGGAGTCGGAGATGCAGCCGATGCCGGCATTTCCGTGGAATTTATGAAGATCGTCTTCAAATTTGGTGCGGAAGGGGGTGTTCTCGATGCTGTGGATCTGACGCTCAAAGCCCTTTTCGCCCAGCACCACCATACCACCGGTCTTGGTGCCCAGGTGGGAATGATAGTCCACGCCGAAGAACACATCCGTGGTCACATCGCGCCGGGAAACGGCGCCAAAAAAACCGCCCATAGTGGTTTTTCCTCCTTGATCGGAACTGTGGATGCGGCGAAAGCCGCAATACCTTCTCCCGGGAGAAGGCAGGGCGGCTGCGCCGTGTCAATGATTAAGCAAAGAACAGCTTGTTGAGGGTCATGGGATCGATGTACTTGCCGTCTTTGTAGACTCTCATATTGCCGGAGGCCACTTCGTCGATGAGCATGACATTGCCCTGGGGATCGTAGCCGAACTCAAACTTGATGTCATACAGCTCCAGGCCCTTTTCGGCCAGGTCGTCAGCGACGATCTTGGTGATGGCCTGGGTCTGGGCCTTCAGGGACTCGTACTGCTCGGCGGTCATGACGCCCAGGTCCACCAGGCCGTCCTTGGTGACCAGGGGATCGCCCAGCGCGTCGTTCTTGAAGGTGGTCTCCACATAGTAGGGCAGTTCCTGGCCCTCGGTGCAGTAGTCGTTGTAGCGGCGGAAGAAGGAACCAACGGCTCTGCGGCGGCAGATGACTTCCAGACCCTTGCCAAAGACCTTGGCGGGCAGCACTTCCATGGTGGTGTTGTTCAGGTCGGCGCTGACAAAGTGGGTGCGGATGCCGGCGGCGTTGATCTTCTCGAAATAGTAGATAGACATACGCAGGTTCACATCGCCCACGCCCTCGATGGTCAGGCCGACGCTGTTTTCACCGGGATCAAACACACCGTCCTTACCGGTGCAGTCGTCCTTAAACAGCAGCAGGCAGTTACCGTTGGGCAGAGCATAAACATTCTTGGTCTTGCCGGTGTAAAGCAGAGTCAGGTTTTCCATAATTAATACCTCTTTCAAAAAAATATGTATGTGAATGTGTTTACTTTTGAATTTCAGTTTATCGGTGAGATTGAAGCGCCGCAGGCGCTACCTTCTCCCGGGGAGAAGGTGGATTGAATTTGCCCCATATGGCAAATTCAAGACGGATGTGGAATTCGGGTGGGACGGTATGTTGCACCGCAAGGTACAGGCTTTTTGAAACCTTTAACGCCGAGAAAGTCTGAAAATATTACCGTTTTGTAAGGTTTCTGCCCGCATTCCACATCAGTCACCCAAATCGGTTCCGAAGAGCCGATTTGTGCGACAGCTTCTCCCCGGGAGAAGCTAATGCGCCGCAAAGCGGCGCGCGGGCCGCAGGCTCCTCAATTTATCGCAGGTTCTCAGGCCAGCTCTTCCTGCAATGCCGCTTCCTTTTTGGCAATGGTGGCGGCCATGTCGGCCCGATCGGCGTCCAGCTTGGCGGCCAGCTCGTCATCGGTGACAGCCAGGATCTGGGCGGCCAGCACAGCGGCGTTCTTCGCGCCGTTTACTGCCACGGTAGCCACGGGGATGCCGCTGGGCATCTGCACGGTGGCAAGCAGGGCGTCCAAACCGTCGCTCACGCCGCCCTTCATGGGAATGCCGATGACAGGCAGGGTGGAATTGCCGGCGAAGGCACCGGCCAGGTGGGCGGCCATACCGGCGGCGCAGATGAGCACGCCGAAGCCGTTGGCTCTGGCGTTTTTGGCAAATTCCGCAGCGGCGGCGGGGGTGCGGTGGGCGCTGAGAATGTGGGCCTCATAGGGAATGCCGAATTTCTTCAGCTGTTCGACGGCGCCCTTGACAACGGGCCAGTCGGAATCGGAACCCATGATCACTGCAACTTTCTTCATAAAAATTCCTCCTTACAGACGCTTGCGGATGATGTTGTGCTGGAAATAATCGCTGACGAAATACTGACGGGACAGCAAAATGGGATTGCCGTCTACATCGTAATCCACTTCTTCAATGTACAGCACCGGGGTGCCGGGGGCAAGCTGCAGAATGTCTGCCAATTCGGCATCGGCCACCATGGGCTTGAGCCGGGCGATGTCCATAAAGCAGTTGAGCCGGCAGTTTTCCTGCAGCAGCTGGAACACCGGAGCCCGGAGGGCCTGCTCGGTCACCGGCTCCCGCAGCAGGGAAGCGGCGAACAGATCCTCGCAATAAATGGCAGGCTTCTTGTCGGCGGTGCAGAGCTTGCGGATGTACATCAGCTCCGTGCCGACCTCCAGGCCCAGACTGACGGCCTCCGCTTCGGTGGCGGGGCGCTGCTGAGCGGCGGTAAAGGCCACCGAGGGGGTGTGACCGCCGGCATGGATCATGTCCATAAACTCCTGCTCCATATCGATGCGGACAGGCAGTTGCAGCACATGGCGGTTGATCAGGGTACCCACACCGTGGCGGCGGGTGATAAAGCCTTCGCATTCCAGCACCGCAAGAATGTCCCGCAGCTGGGTTCGACTGATGCCCATAATGGTGGCCAGCTCGCTTTCCCGGGGGAGCTGGGTGGCGTTGGCCCAGGCACCGGACTTCATTTCCCGGATCAGCTGGGCATGGGCTTCCTTGGCAAAAATATCCTTAAATTCAGACATAGGAAATCCTCCAAAAAACGAAAGGTAGTACCTTTGCACACTATTTTCAGTATATGTCAAAATCCCCCAAAAAGCAAGCAAAAAATGCCCCGTTTTTACCAAGAAGATTTGGTGATTTTGATGTAGCCTCTGGATTCAAATTTCAGTTTATCGAGCTGATAGAGTAAGCTGATGTAGGGACCGGCGTCCTCGACGGTCCTTTGATCAAAGCCGCTTCGCGGTAGGACTGTCCGGGAGGCCAGTCCCTACTTTTGCTTTTCTGAACTGCTCGCTAAACTGCAATTTTGCTGCCGGTCAACGAAAAAAGGGCGCGTGAAACACGCGCCCTGCCGTTACAGCGGAAATTGCTTGATTTTATTGAATCTGCGGGGATACTGAGCGGGGGTGGGAGATACCTTGCGCAGCACGATCACGGCATGGTCCGCCCCATCCACGGGGAAATGATGTACCTGTTCCAGCTTCAGACCCAGCTTGGCAATGGCATTCTTGGCCTCAGCCAGCTCTTCCATGGCAGCCGAACCCTTCATGGCCAGCACGGCGCCGCCCACTTTGACAAAGGGGGCCGTCAGCTCCAGCAGCACATTCAGCCGTGCCACAGCCCGGCTGGAGGCAAAGTCATACTGCTCCCGTCTTTGGGCGGCAGCTTCTTCGGCCCGGGCGGTGACGCACTCGGCCTCCACGCCCAGCTGGGGCAGAATGGTGGCCAGCCAGTTCATCCGCTTGCCCAGGCTGTCCAGCAGGGTCAGCTGCACACCGGGGCAGGCGATTTTCACCGGCACGCCGGGGAAACCGGCGCCGCAGCCCACATCGATGAGGGTCTTGCCTGCCAGATTTTCACACTTGAGCAGGCTGACGGAGTCCAAAAGGTGCAGCTTGGCCACCGCTGCCGGCTCGGTAATGGCCGTCAGGTTCATCACTTCGTTTTGCTTCACCACCGCCGCGCCGAAGGCGCAGAGGGTGTCCACCTGAGCTGCTTCCAGGGGCAGCTGCAGCGCTTGCAAACCGTTTTCCAATGTGGTTTTCATCAAGTCAGTCATAGTTGTCACCTAAAATTCCACTGATATAGTCTTTGTCTGTGGGATCAAATTTGTGTTGGGGTTCCTTTTCCCATTGGGTTTCCTGCAGATACCAGCGCACCAGCTGGGTGGCCACCTGGCCGTAGCTGGCGGTGCCCAGCTTGTCGCCGCTGGCCCGGAGATAGATGTGGTTGGCGGTGTTGGCCAGCCGGAAGGCCAGGGTGTTTCGCTCCCGGGCGAAAAATTCATCGTAGACCTGCAGATCCCGGCGGAACAGATCGCCGGCGCCGCTGTGGATCTGATTCAGCGCCGCCCGGTCGGTTTTGGCCAGGGCGTTGTAGCAGTAGCGGTAGGCCATGTAATAGGCCGAATATTGGAACGGAAGGTCGGTATTTGCCCGGCAGGCCAGGAAGGCGGCAAAATTGGCGTCATCCTCCGGGGCAATGCACATCCGGTGGGCCATTTCGTGGCACATCACGAAGGGCTGGGATACGGTGGGGATGGCGGGATTGACGCAGGCCTCTCCCGTCAGCGCCGAGAAAATGCCGCAGATGCCCATGGCTGTATGCAGTCGTGGCCACAGCAGTTTTTTGGGGGGCAGGGTAGAGCCGGCAAAAACGGAATAACCCGCCTGGGTCAGATTTTGGTAGCCGTTTCCGGCTTTTTCCGCCAATATGTGGAAATTATCGTATAAAAGGTTGCCGTTTTCGTCCCGGGGGAGTTGAGCGGCCAGGGCGTTGGCCTGATCCCGGAAGTGAATCAGGGCATGTTCCAGATCGGCCTGGGTCAGCTCCCGGCTTTCCAGCCGCAGATCCTGGGACAGGTCGCCGGCATAGAAATTCAGTCCGTAGATGCAGGTGTGGGCGCACCAAAGCAGGCTCGCCGCCGCCAACACCCAACCCAGCCAGCGGATGATGGGTTTTTTCTTCCAAATCACCAGCGCCAGGGTACCCAGCAGCGTCAGCGCCAGCAGGAGCACCAGCACCTGCCACAGGCTGAAGGAAAAAACGTCGCTGATACCGGCGAGGATCTTCTGCCCCCACCGGGTCACATAGGGATAAAAGGCGTCCAGCAGTGCGCCGTAGCGTTTGGCCAGGGCGGTGACGGCCAGGGTCAGCAGCAGCGCACCCGCCGCCACAAACCAGCCCCAATTTTTCTTCAAGACCACGCGCCTCCCATGTTATAAACTCAGTATAACACAGTTTGCCCCAAATGTCTTGCAGAAATGTAAAAAATTCAAATTTCAGTTTATCGATGTGTTTGTTCGTAGGGGCGGGTTTTTAACCCGCCCTAAATCGTCTGTGAATATCGGTGCTATT
>JBGVDR010000079.1:0-60065 GCA_045119455.1 Faecousia sp. | reverse complement strand
TTTTCTTTATTTTACCACCTATATGTGATAAAATGAAGTTATTATACGGAATAACGCAATTCCAGATATTTATTGGAGGGCCGCCTATGGATCCGAAGCTACATACCTTTCTGACACTCTGCCAAACGATGAACTATCGGTTGGCAGCAGAGCGGCTTCACCTTTCGCAACCGGCTGTCACAAAGCAGATTCAGTCCCTGGAACAAGCCTTGCAGACGAAGCTGTTTTTATACGATGGTCATACTCTGCATAAAACGGAAAAGTGCCTGCTGTTGGAGCGGTATGCCATTTCGCAGCAGTACCAATTCCAGGAACTGCAATTGGCAATTGCGGACAAAAAGCGGCTGAAGCTGCGAGTTGGCGCCACCAAGACCATTGGTGACTATGTGCTGATCGATGCCATCAAGGATTATCTCCGTGACCCGGGCCACGAGCTTTCTCTTGTGGTGGATAATACCAAGCATCTTCTGCAAATGTTGGACGAGAATCGGCTGGACTTTGCTGTGATTGAAGGCACGTTCAGTAAAACAAAATACGATTCTTATTTGCTGCGAATGGAGCCTTTTGTGGGGATTTGCGCGAAGGACAGTCCGTTGTCCGGAAAACACCTAACCATTGAGGATTTGCTGAAAGAAACGATCATTGTCCGGGAAGAAGGCTCCGGCACACGCCGGATTTTTGAGGAACGGCTGACGGCATCCGGATACGGGCTGAACGATTTCAGCAGAGAGGTTTCCATTAGCAGTTTTGTGTCGATCAAAGCGCTGGTGGCTAGCGGCGTGGGCATCAGCTTTTTGTACCGGTCTGTTGTGGCGGATGCGGGCGACATTGGCACCTTTACCATTGATGGCATCACAGAGCCGCACCCTTTCCATGTGGTCTATACACGCAATACAAATGCCAAGAATTACGCAGAACAATTCCTTGGCGAGCAGATAATTGACAATTAAGCGTTCCATGCTACAATACTGTTAGATATCGTTCGATTTGACGGAGGAACCTGCTATGCAAGTAAACGAATATCAAGAACTGGCGATGACAACATTGAACCCAGAATTGAACAAAAAGGATGTTCTGATCAACAGTGTCATGGGCTTGTGCGGCGAATCCGGAGAAGCCATCGACATTGTGAAGAAATGGCTGGCACAGGGGCACGAGCTTGATAAAGAACACTTGGCAAAAGAACTGGGAGATATTGCATGGTACCTGGCAGAGGCCGCCACGGCGCTGGATCTTCCGTTGGAGGATATTTTCCAAGCAAACATAGAGAAACTGAAGAAACGGTATCCGGAGGGCTTTGAAGCAAGACGGTCAATGGCTCGCCTGCAGGGAGATTTATAAACTTCCATTTATCTGTTGCGGAGAGCTGGAATTTCTCCTGGCTCTTTTATACGATAGATTGACAGGTAGTGGTATTAAACGTGAATTGGGGTGGATTTAATGAATGGCGAAATTGAACAGATGAGCAATATTGTAATCAGTGCGAGAAAAGCTCTTTACGTAAATGGTGAGATCGAGTTTGCGCCGAGCCCATTCATTTTGGAAATGAAGTTCATCTTTGCACCAAAACTTTTCGCGAGGAAGACTTTAGAAGTAGATTCAGCTCAAAAGTGGTTTGATATTTGCAAGCAACGGGGCTTGGATGATATTAAATTCATCATTCCAACGGCGAGTGACAGACTCTTGGTGGGCTTTTCAAACACATCGCAAGGCTCAATCGTATGCTTCTGGAAAAAGGGCAAGGTTTCCTGCTTTTTCCCTTGGTGGGAGTTTGACAGGAAACGAAATGGTTGGAGGGTGATTTATAGAGAGCAAGCCGGTATAAATCTGGAGAAGAAAAAAACGACCTTTATCAATCAGACAGACCAGTTTAAGGATGTACTTTCGGATATTGAAAAATTTGCAAATGATATCGGGTTTCCGTATTTTGCTGAGGCTTTTCGCAGAGCGCACGAAGCAATATGTGACTTTTCTCGAATTGTGGATCATCATGTTCCTGCGCAGATTCCTAATGAATTCAAAGGGATATACTATGCAGTTGAGACAGCTGATGTTTTTGGCGCTATGGGGTCATGGACGGATTCTCCCCCTTGTTACGCACACGAAATGGGTTTAGATAAAGAATATAATGAATTGTCCGACCGCCTGCTCAAACAACTACGATACCATTTGATGTATGTTGTTAATGAATGCTGGGGAAGGAACGGTCTGATTTGAACGCAATATTTGAATAAAAAGTCCCGGAGTTGGTTTCGTGATAGTCACGCATCCAAATCCGGGATTTGTTTCGGTTGTAGGCTGTGCTGTTCTGGGGGTGGCGGGTGACGGGGTACAGCTCGCCCCAGGTCTGCCGCTTAGTTAAGTCCATCTTGCGTTTTTCCTTTTTGGAAAGCTTCTCGTAGGGGATGAATTTTTCCATGGTGTTACCTCCTCAATTGATGTGGAGGTATTGTAGCAGAAAAGTGAAAAAACGTCAATCGGAAGTAACATCAATCACAGCCATATCCAGCCAAGGTGGGCAGGGAATGGCGTTAGCGTGGTGTTCGCCGGTGGCGCAGATTTTGTTTTCCTCTTTCGCAAGACGGATGCCAATGTCGGCGCAGACGAGCCGCTTCATGTAGTTGCCTGCGTTTGGAGTAACAAGTCCGTTTTTGACGAACCCGATGGTTACAGTCAAGTCGGATCCGACGATCAACTCGCCCTCGCCGGTATCGCCGTTCATACCGCTGTTAATATCCACGCTGATGACCTGCGCGCTGGATGCGTTAATTTCTTCGATGGCGGTACGATAGTTTTCACGCAAAGTACCCTGAAAACCGGTACCCAGCAGACAATCCACCACCATGTCAAACCCATCCAAACAACCGGGCGCAAAGGGCAAAATCTGTACGCCGAGGTTCGCTGCCTTTGCGGCATAATGGGCGCTGTCCGCCGACTGCCGCTGGCTTACCGTAAAGATGGCGCAGTCAATCTTATGCTCATTCAGAATGCAGGCCAGCGCAAATCCGTCGCCGCCATTATTGCCGGAACCGACCGCGATGGCAACCCTGCCATGCCACTTGGCGGCCCGAAAAACACCGTCTGCTGCTCTCCGCATCAGCTCCAAGCTGGGCACATATTTTTCAATTGTCATGGCATCACTCAGACGCATATTTTCAACAGAAATGCAATCAAGCATAAGTGGCGACACCCTCTCACATTAAAAGATACCGCTATCATACCACGAACAGCCTAAAAATCAAATAAAATCATTGCGGGAGAAAAGGGGACACAGGCGAGCACTGGCACATGGTAGCGGAATTTTTCCCGCCCTGATTCCTATATCATTTCGAAAAGAAAATGATTTTACGTGGCGAATCTTAAATCCTGAAAACGGATTTATTTCACCTCAAAATGGATATATCTCAGTTTTTCAAAATAACTATGGATTAATTTCACCTGAAAACACGCTGATATGTAGGCGAAAACCAATATTTTTCATATGATTTTTCTTCCTGTTTCTATAAGAGGGGGATATATCCCAGAAATATCCCTCCGGTAAAAATACCGAGAAATATCCCCCTCTTGCTCATTCTTCGCCTACGGTGGCGAGTCGATCCCGGATGGTTTCAGCGGTAACACTGGTGATCAATACCAGATTGTTGTCAAAAATCAACGCGCTGCGGGGCTTTTGCGCTTTGCAAATATTAATTGCCAAGCCGTTTTCCTTCCACTTACCCAGATAGTATTTATAGTTGAGTTTGTCCAAGGCAAGCACACAGCAGACTCGCTTTGGATTAAAATAACGTCCTTCCAGTACACTAGTCATTTCCATAAAAATTGATTCCTTTCTTAAATCAAAGCATAGTAGGGCCGGAGGATCCCTCCTTCTTTATTATGATTTTTGAGGGTTGTACACAACAGAAAAAGCGCGTTTTTTTGTTGTGGTGGGTGCCCATTTATCATAATAAATACAGATCTAAAAAGGAGGATATAATCATGAAAACTTTGATTACAAAAGAGCGCCGAGCAGCGTCCCAATTGATTAGTGTGGTTGGTGCATCGGAAACGGAGGTTATGGAGATTGGCTGGCGTGATGTGTTCGAGGAGCATGGCTGCGTCTATGTATGGGTTGGCCAGGGTGAGGACAAGCGATTGGTCCAGGCGTTGGATGAAACTCCCTTGCGGTTGGCTCATGTTGCAAAAGACATGAAACGCAAGTATCTGGTTACGTGTTGTCCCAACCTGGAGGAGGTGCATCGTGCGCAAGGACGTTTTGCCAGGGAGATGTACCGGCGGTTTACCGCAGAGGACATAAGAGGATTGAAGATGTGTCGGATTGGAAAAAATACGCATTTGGATGAAGAGCTGCTGGAGAAGGTCGGTGCCCTCATGGGAAACTATTGCGCTGACTGGGTGGAGTACTTGATCTCGTGCAGATGAGCCAATACCGACCCTGTACCCAACATATGCACAAAATACCCTGTCGTTTTCAAAACGGCAGGGTATTTTGTGTTACTGGGAGAAATGATTATTAGGATAATTCTATCGAGATGTGAGTTTTAAAAAAGGAATTTCACGGACGCCTTTAACGGGAATGGGCTCATGACGGAAAAAATGCTCATTTTCCGCATGATACGCAATGGCAGCCTGCTGGATTTCCTTAAGAGAAATTCGCCCTATGCCATAAACATTGCTCAAATTATTTGGTGTAGCGCAACAAAGCTGTTTCATAGTCCTATATCCACCGGCGTTTAAGCATTTAATGATTCGAGGATTCAGCTCTGGCAAAACATTCTTGATGAGTCTGCGGTCCGTGCAAGGAGTAACAATCAAGGGCGCATCTTTTGGGGTAGGACTATGTAGTGTTTGAACCATGGTATGTTTTCGTAATGCGAACTGCAAAATGATATTTAATGCTTTTGTTTCATGATACCGAACGCCTTGCGGAGATATGTCGAGTTCTTCTCCAATCTCCCTCAGTGTTTTCTTGTTTTGATATCTCTGGAATAATATGTTTCTATAAGGATAATCGAGACTAGCAAAACACTGACTAATAGTACGCTCAGATAATCGTTGTAGTTTTCTTGAATTATATCGACCTGTACCATATGATATCAGCTCTTCTTTGAGATGCTGCCCAAATTTGTTGTTATAGGACTCGCTCACAGTTTTCTCCTCCTCGCCCATTTGCGTTGTGCCTAAATAAAATCCAGATTTGGATAAAGTTTTCTATATTGTAACATAAGTATGATTTTTAGCAAGGATAGAAATGGTCGTACGATGGAAAATGTGTTATATTTTTATGTTCTTAACCCAGTAGTGGCAACTTTTTATTCCCCCCCAATGGACGGCTGCTCCGCTTCCGTTAGGCCGGTAGGAAAGGGTTGCAGAAGCGGCGCAGGATGTTTGAAGGGCAGTTTTGAAGATACAATCTTGCCAAAAATGGAATCGCGGATATATGAAATTGTGAAGAAAATTTAGGGAAATGTTATCAATCAGCGCAAAAATAACGAAAAAACGCAACTTTCAGATCTGCAACTATTGGAAATAACCACAAAAGATTGCTGTTTTTTAAAGTATCTGAAAAATAACCAATCTCCTTTTTTAAAAACGAAAAACTCATAATAGATATAGGCGCCGCGACAGCAAATGCGCCCATGGCTTACGGATTAGTTAGCCATCATCACGGCGGGAAAGGAGGAATAGACATATGGAAAAACATTTGAAGGTAATTATAGAATACAACTACGACGATTTTTTAACAGAAAAGCCCTATGAATATCTCTACAATTTCAAGGGAACAGCATTTGCACGAGAACAATTACTAACAACTCTTAAGAAAAGAGCTGCCGATGTCGGGTACAAAAGTTTCACGAAGTCCAATAAGCTCTATAAAGAGGCGAAGGTATTGGATGAAAAAAGGAAATCGGAGCAAAACAAAACCCAATTTACCGGTCAACTCTTGGAGCTGAATTGTGGGAAATGGGATGCTACGGATGAAGGTCCGTTTCAAACCAATAGTACGGGAGATCGCAATTTCGCGTGTCACCATCCGATTACTTTGAATGCTCGACTGGAAGATTTCGACAGTAAAACAAGTCAATTTGTTCTTGGCTATAGAATGCCAGGCAAAAATGCACCATGGGAAGAAATTGTGGCCGATAACTATGACTTGTCGACTCCCACTGGCGTTATCAAGCTGGCACGATATGGAATTGATGTAACTTCACTCAATGCCAGTAAACTGGTAGAGTATCTGAGCGATTTGAGGACGTTGAATTTCGATGAAATCCCTCTGAGGTATAGTATCAAGCGTTTGGGATATATTGAAGAAATGGGCTTTGCTCCGTACACGGATAAGCTGGTTTTTGGCGCCACATCGGATCTGCGCAATATGTACGATTCTATTTCAGAAAAGGGCAGCTATGAAGATTGGCTGGATATTGCAAGACGATGTCGCACTGAATCGATTCCGGCTCATATTATGTTATCTGCATCTTTCGCTTCGCCTTTGCTGGCAATAGTAGGAGCCCTTCCTTTTTTCGTCCATCTATGGAGTCCTGATGGCGGTACGGGTAAAACTGTTGCCTTGCGGTTGGCGGCATCCGTTTGGGCAAATCCGGAACTGGGCAAGTATGTTCAGACTCTGAATGCCACACAGGTAGGCATGGAAAAAACTGCAGCATTTTTAGGGCAGTTACCGTATTGTATGGACGAGCTTCAGCTGTCTCGAGATCAGCATGGAAAGTCGAAAATTGACGTATATCAGTTGGCGGAAGGCGTTGGACGTACACGCGGAACCAAGGACGGCGGAGTGGAAGCTGCCAGTCGCTGGCAATGCTGTTTCTTGACTACCGGTGAATCCCCGATTACGGATATTAAACGTGGATCGGGTGCAGTTAACCGAGTTGTTGATGTTGGGTGTTCATCCGAAAAACCTGTGTTGAGGGATGCACCTAAGGTAGCCACGGTAATTAGCGCAAATTACGGCCACGCAGGTCGAATCTTTGTTGACAGACTTTACGAGTGCGCTGCGATATCGGATTCCGTTCGGATAACCTTTAGCGGCTTTCGGCGTGATCTTGAGAACGCAAATGTTACTGGAAAGCAGGCCATGGCAGCTGCAGTAATCTTGACTGCGTCTCAGTTGGCTGCATACTGGATCTTCAAAGACGAACATCAACTTACCGTTGAAGAGATTCTCCCATATCTGGCTACCAATGAAACGGCATCTCTGGGTGCTGCTGCCTATGAATTCCTGTTGGGCTGGGTAGCTCAAAACAAGAGCCGGTTCATCAGCAAAGACAACGAACCGAATTATGACGTATACGGAACGCTTGAAACTGGTGTGGCGAGTGTAATCCGTGACACCTTGGAGCAAGCGTTGTCTAAAGCGGGGTTCGCACCGAAGGCAGTTTTGCGTTATCTCAAAGACAGCGGCTTGCTCTTCGATCGCGGAGATAAGGGTTACGCCCGCAAGAGACAAATTGGCGGGGCGTCTGTTGATTGTATTGTGTTCCGGTTACGGACTTCGCAGGAACCGAACACATCGGGCGAGGTTGATTGATTCATTTAAGCAATGTGGGGAATGTGGGGGTAGGTAAGAGCAAAAAATCAAACGACACAAATATTATTATAAAAAATAATTTGTGTCTATAGCAAAACTACTACCCCACACCCCCACATTCACCACATTCTATAATTACTATACTACTATACTACATACTACTTACTACTTACTACTAACTATTACTATTCTATATACAGATACTTACCTTATACATAAGATGTTTTGCTTTTTATGAGAAACATACGTTATTTGGTTACAGCATGATACCTGTGGTATCACGCTATTGGGTATCCAGTGGACACCTGGCCGCACACTTCAAACCATGCATAGCGGCCAGGCGTAAACCCAAACAAAGAAGGCTCGTAAGAGCTCGCTCCTCTGTAGAGATTACATAAACCTAAAAACGACGGAGCGAGCTGTGTAAGTTTGCACCCAACATAGGTTGGATGCGTACCAGCCAGTGTAAAACTACGCACCCTCAGGGGATACAGGTTGTCTTCTGAAGAAGTAGCTTAACTGGCTGTTGAGCGGCATCGTCTTGACGGAGCGCTTGCTCGTAAAAAAGGAACCGGCAGTAGTTTAGCTTCTGCGTCAGCTCGGGAGGGCCTGCCGCAACAGTTATGTGCGCATAGTCACTTAAATTAGTAGGCCTGTCACAGCGATAGTACACAGTAAGGGACTTAAGGCGCACAGGCCTCTCCGCCCTGTTGCGTTATGTCCGTTTCCTAAGGTGCCTGCTAGAGAAACCGGCATACAGGTTTCGGCGGTGAATAGTTGTATCAATTCGAAGGGAGGTCTAAGTATGTCAACCAATCAAGCCATTCAAGCCCCTGCTGCCACTATGACGGCACAGGATGTCGCAAACGAGCTCCGCATCTCGCGCTCCAAGGCCTACGAGATTATGCGATCCCGTGGCTTTGTTTCCTATCGGATTGGAGTTAAGCGGATTATTTGCTATCGTTCTGACTTTGAGGCGTGGCTTAGTCGACAGCAGCAGAAGTAGAAGAATATGTGGCAACTGCGAATTGCTTGTGGTTGCCCCCACCTATAACACATGGAGGTTTTAATTATGGAAACGTTTATTTTTGAACTCATGGTGTATCAAGTTTGCAGCAGGTATCCGCACTTGCGCAAATCCAATATCCCGCAGGTGCAGCTTGCACACTTGATTTACATGTTGCTTGATTATTTGCAGGCAGATCCAAACCAGCCTGAACCGCTGTATGCTGTGGAGTAAGTAAGAATAAAAATGGCTACTATGGGGAGCCAACCTATGGTAGCCAAATCCTAAAAGGAGGATAATCATTATGGCTAGAAAGAAGCGTCCGAACAACACTGGTTGTTTGCGTCGTAGACCTAACGGGACTTGGGAGATGCGTGTGACTGCCGGTATTGATGAGAAAACGGGCAGACCCCTTTATCGCAGTTTTTATGCACGTACCCAGGCTGAGGCCAGGCGAAAAGGAGAGGCGTTCCTCGAGGAACTGAAGCAAGGCCGTATCAACGGGAGGGATTTTACCGTTGCGGAGTGGGCTGATCGATATTTGGAACATCATGGCAAGGTGGCGCTGTTGTCCCCGGGTACGATTGACGGCTATCATTACACCGAACGTTTGATTAAACAGGAGCTGGGATATCTCCAGCTGAAACAGTTGACGGCATTTGATGTTGAGTGCTTTCTCATCAAACTGCGTGATCAGGACCACTATAGCGCTTCGACAATTACCAAGGCGAGAGGCTTTCTGTACGGGATGTGTCGTGCTGGGGTTGCGAACAAGTTGCTGCCTCATAATGTTGTGGCGGACGTCGAGAATATCCGCTTCGGGCGGAAGGTGCCTAAGGAGTGTTTTCGTCTGGACGAAATTAAGACGATGATGCAGGATCTCAAATACGACAAGATTGGATTGTCGATCCGGTTGATGTTATTCACTGGCCTTAGAAAAGGCGAGATGCTTGGTCTCACTAAAATCCATATCTCCGAGGATGGAAGCATCGTAACGGTGACCCAAGCGGCTAGGCGCAGCAAAGGCAAGACGTATATCTCGGACCCTAAAACGCCTACCAGTACTCGCATTATTCCAGTTCCCAAATGCGCACGAGAGTATGCGATCCTGCTCCGCAACTGTATAGAGGACGGATTGATTTGGAGCTCCGACCGCCGCTCGGGGCAGCCCATGAATACAAAGACTTTCGACCAATATTATTATGAAGCGTTGGATAGTATTAATATGCGTAGACTGTCTCCACATAGATGCCGGCATTCATATGTTTCGATGGGTAAAGCGGCGGGAATTCCGCTGGAGATCCTGAGACGACTGGCCGGCCACTCAAACGGTACAGTAACTGAGAACTACATGCATATCGAGCAAAGCGTCCTGGCCCGGGAAGTCGACAAGATCGATACGTTGTTTACTGAAGAATGTGTGAGGGCCTAATTCCTTAATAATAGTCTAAGATATGATCGTATCCCACTAAAAAGCACGCCTAGGAATGGATTATCTCATTCCTGGGCGTGCTATTTTTATTCGGTTATCCCGAGCTTCTGCAAGCGTTTACGGACCGCCCCGCTGTTACGCTTTAGTGTAACGGCGATTTCGCTAATAGGGGTTCCCTTGCGGTACAAATCCATCAAGCAATTGTCATGCTCCTGGCTCCATGCGGTGCCTTGATTTTCAAAGGTGGAATTTTGATATTCAATAATGGCATCCAGATTGTCCAAAATAAAGCTTTGCGCTGCGCGGTTGTACACTACCACGAAATATGTACCGTTTTGACCCATTCTTGCTTCACGGTCGATACCCATTTGCTCGCCACGTCTGGTGGGGCTTTTGATCGTTTTTCCTTCCCCATTCAGCGTATCTTCCAGCATATTCAGAGAAACCAGCCATTCTCTGATCGCGCTGTACGACAGCTTTTTCATTGTCTCTTCATCAATCAGCGCATTGATGCGATTAGCAACCTCGGAAATCGGAATGGGCGTATCTGAGAACTGAAAAGCGGATCGTTTTTCGACTGGCAAGGCGAACGGCTCCTTTTTCTGCTTCTTTTGAGGTGTGACTCCGCCATTATCAATAACCTGCCGCAGTACGTCGGCCACATAGAAAAAACAGCGGGACAGACGGACATTGTTGACAACATCTTCGTCCGGAATCACGGAGTCGTCAATGGGGTTGATGCCATTGGCCAGCTTCTCCATATACATTTTTGCGCGTTCCAATGTTTCTAGTTCTGTCATACGAAACCTCCTAAACCGGATCCGAGCTAAGCGTGATCATGTGTCCACACTTCTTCTCATCGTTGTAATAGTTTGTACAGCCGTAAAATACGTTGCCGTTCTTAGGATTCATCTTTACAATCAGATATCCATCCCGGCATTTTGGGCATCTGCAAATATCGTGTTTGTGGACCTTATCGTTGGTCATGAAATCGCAGACTTCCGCCTCATTGGTGCAAATCCAAAGGTTCAATCCATAGTTCTTGTTGAACTCATACTTCAGCGGGAAACCACAAACCGGGCAACGCAGATTGAATAGATCTACGGTCTGCATGTTGATTTCTTCGGACAACGGCAGTTTGTAATCCTTGATCAGCTCCACCAAGAAACGGGATGGCTTGTGCTTGGGCGTGGCAATGTAGACGCGATTCTTCGTGCGGGTCATAGCCACGTAGAAGAGTCGGCGCTCCTCGGCAAAGGGCATGCTCTTATCTTCGTACATGACCAGCTTGATGATGGGGTCGTCTTCAATCTGGCACGGGAAGCCAAATTTGCCCTCAAACATATTGATCAGCACCACATTGTCATAGCCTAAGCCCTTGGAACTGTGGGCTGTCATAAAGGTAATGTTGGCATTGGGGTACTTCTCAGATTTGACCTTGTTACCGGGCAGTTCGGAGAATTTATCGGTGTTGCAAAGCCAATACATATCGTAATTATACCGCCCAATGAGGAGAATGGACTTTTTATCGCCAAACTCTTCAATGATTTTACCGATAATCTGTTCCACGGTATTTGCCAGCGCCAGCTTCGGCTTTACAGAATCATCAAAGGGCTCAATGACGATAGGGTTCTCCAAATGCTTGGGAGAAATGAGTTGCTTACGAATCTGCGCACTATTCTTCTGCACAAAGCCGCCGGCAATATCGATCAGTTCCTGAGAATTGCGGTATGTATGGGTGATCTTCAGCTCCGTGCCTGCGCCCATCAGCTGCAGGAAGCGAGTAAACAAGGTGATGTCGGAGCCGGAGAATGCGTAAATGGACTGCCAGTCATCGCCGACGGCCACAACCTTTGCCTTAGTGATCTCGGATAGCCGCTTGGTCAAATTGAAGCGTTGCCGGGCAATGTCCTGGAATTCGTCAATGATGATGTACTTATAAGGCAGAGTGATGTGCTGCTGCTCGATCTCCTGCAGGTAGAAATGGGCATCATTGATCATATCCGCAAAGTCAATTTGATTGCGCTGCTTCAGCGTTGCTTGATAATGATGATACACTTCTTCAGCAATATCCAGGAACAGCAAGGTTCTGGGATTGTCCGTCTTGGTGCGAAGCAGCTCAAAGCCCTTCTCGTCATAGCCGGTGGTCTTGTACTGCTCGATGAAGTTCATCATAAACTGAATCAGCTTAATGATGTACTTATCCTTACCGGTGTCGACGATTTTCTTATAGACCTCATCCAGATTTCTGGGTTGCAGCACAAATCCTTCTTTTTCAAGAATCTCCTGCAAATGAACCAGCAAAGGCCGACGGTCATTATACATCGACCATGTTTCCAGCAGCTTGGTTCCACATCGGGCATGGACATCCCGCTTGTCCCGAATAGCCTTCTTGTATTTGGCTATCTGCTCAGGAGTAAACTGATTGTTGTACCCCTTCTCGCTGAGGGCATAATGCTCCAGCCAAGCGGTATGTTCGCCCTGATAAATGTAGAAGTCCGGGGTATACTTCTTGCTGCGGGTTGGCGACTCATACGAATAAGGGCGTTCATATTCGTAGTCGATTCCATTCAGATACAGGAAATTTGCAATCTGTACCTCCTGAACAGAGCGCAGGAATTCGCCGGTCAAGGTTTTGATGCGCTTGGTGCGTTGCTGCTCCACCTTTTTTACATACTCGCCCAGGCCGCTTTTCAGGGTTTCGTAATCCTGCGCAGCCTTGTACAGGTGGTACTGGTTCATGTCCTCAAACTTAAAGACATCCTCCTCCAGGTCAAAGTAATACCCCAGAAACAACACCAAATTCCGCATCAGTTTTTTGTTTCTGAAAATGGATTTCTCCAGCATCTCAAAGATAATCTCATAGGAGGAGAAATTGATTTCGGGCGGTTCCACCGAAAACTTCTTGACGATATCGAATGCAAATTTATGGAACGTGCAGATTTGAGCAGGGATTTTCAGACCCTTATTGATTCGCTCCTGCAATTCGCCAATGGCCTTGCGAGTATAAGAAATCACGATGATTTCTTCCGGATGGACCCCCTGCTTTTCCACCAGATACTTAACCTTAGCAGCCATGGTGGTAGTCTTACCTGCGCCGGCGCCAGCTACAAGCAGGCAATGGTCATCATCGGTAATAACCGCACGGCGTTGTTCTTCGTCCAGCTTGATCACAGGGTCAATGTCTTCGAGGATATGATCAAAATAATCCTTTTCTTGCTCCAATACGCGGTCCACATAATTGGTGTTGTGAGTAATCACATCGCCGCTCAGCGTATGCATCTTGGTAAGGAAAGATTTCAGCGAATCAATGTCTACCCGGAAGGTTCGGGCATTGTTGCACACGTACTGGAAGATCATTTTGTTGCACAGCGTTTTGTAATACGCCCTGTACACATCATTCATGTGCTGTTCTTCTCGGTGGGTGATGTAATGAGATGCGCCAAAAAGAGTACAGTAATCCTTATCAAAGGACAGCAAAATATTCCCCAGGTTGGAATAATCCAACTGACTATTCTCTTCGGTAGATGCAGATTGCACCTGCTTTTGACCATGGAAATACTGCGCAGGAAGGCCACAATGCGGACACCGCTCTGCGCGATCGGATATTTGGTTTTTACAATCCGGGCAAATAATCAGGGGCATTACTGTCACATCCTATCTATTTGTCTTGACTCTGCAGTTTTTGGTCTCTTAATCTCGCTTCGCAATAAAATTAAGCCATCGTTCCCCTGAACGATCTGGTCGAACATCTTCTGTAATCCAATATTCCAGAAGTGCCAGTTGGTTTTTGGGTGTTAGAAGCGTATCAATATCGTTCTCGGTATAGTCATTGAAGAATCGACCATTGCTGACACGTTCGTCACTTCCGTACTTAAAAGAAGCATACAAGATGCCGCCGGGTTTTAGCGCAGCAGATACCTTGTCCATAACGTTTGGCATATCTGCTTTCTTTACATGAAGCAGGGACGCACAAGCCCAAATAGCATCAAACTCCGCCGCAAAAGACATATCCTCAAATTTGATGCACAATGCATTAATTCCGTAGTTTTCCTTAACCCTTTTGCATAATTCCTCAGATCCATCCACGGCAGTTACTTCAAGGCTCAAAGAAGAAAAATAGGCGCTGTCGCGGCCGCTTCCACAGCCAAGATCCAGAATCCTGCAATTGGGTGACAGATGCTTTAAGAAAAAGCGGTACTGTCCAGACATATCCGCGTTCTGGGTTCCTTCGACGAATGCGTCTGCATTTTGATTATAGTAAGTTAGTGTTTCGTCCATAAAACCTCATCTACTTAAGCCTTTATGTGGCTGAAATAGCGTTCCAGCTTCTCATCACAGATTTGCTCAATTTCTGATATTTCATCCTTGCTAAGCTTTTTCCATACGGATTCATCAACCTGTACCACACCTAACGTTTTCGTATGGCGCAACATTTGCATATCCTCAAACCGCTTAAAGGGATTGGATAAGATATTGCGCTCGGCTTCTTTATCTGTGTAACCGCCTTTAGCGAAGATACTGTTTTTCTTCTCAACAACAAGATTTGCCGCACGACGGTCCTCGTAGTAAGAACGGAAATAGGCAACAATATCCTCCAGCTTGATGCGGCCCTTATCGTCAGCGTACAGCAAGATCGCTTTCATGAGAACCGGCTTATAAGAGTAGCTCATATCCATCTGACGGATCATGTCCATGAACATATCCTTGCGGTTGCTATCGTCGATCAAGGTCCAGCCGTGCTGTGCCGCATACTTTTCCAGGCTTTCTTCCTTGAAGTATTTGAAGGTTCGATGCTCGCTCATGGGCACGACCAAATCGGGCACCAGCTTGCCTTCACGGACATAACGCTCGATGGTCTCCGTCTGCACATCCACGCGTCGGACAAACTCCATCTGTGAGATCATGCCCTCGGCTTCTTCCTGCCAATTGAAGATGTCCACAAGCTCATAATCTGTGGCATCCACTGGCCAATCAATCAGCGCCTCAGGCTTTTCGCCCTTCGCATAGAGGTCGCTTTCAGCCGCCTTCTGTGCATTAGGGGCTACAGCTAGCTGACCGGGCTTATAATCTTTCAGCTTGAACAAGCGGTGTAGGGACTGCGGCATATTGTACTGACTGGCGTTGTCTACAAAGTCGAACACCATCAGGCTATCTTTGCCTTCGAATAAGCGCATGCCACGCCCCAACTGCTGCGTATACAACACCTTGGACATAGTGGGCCGCGCCATAAAAAGAACTTCGATTTCCGGGCAATCCCAGCCCTCATTGAGAAGATCACAGGCGCATAATACCTGAATTTCCTGTTTGACAAACCGTTCCTGGAATTCTTTTCGCTCGGACTGCTTCATGCCGCCGGAAACCGCAGCGGCATTGATGCCGGCCTCACAGAACATGGCTGCAATCTGTTCAGCATGCTTGACGGAGGCACAAAATACTACGGTGCGCTTATTCCGGACATATTGAAGCCACGTATCCACAATCAAGCGATTACGCTCAGGAACGTAGATTTTGCTTTCCAAATCACGGATATTGTACTGAACAGAGTTGAAGCGCACCTTCGTCAGATCAATGTTGGTGTGGATGCGGATGCAACGCACCGATACCAGCTCGCCAATCTCAACAGCAGTTTGTATGTCAAGCTTGTGGGCTGTGTTCTTGAAAATGTCCAGAATAGCCTTGTTATCATCCGTTCGCTCTGGAGTCGCCGTCAATCCCAAAGTAAACGCCGGCTTAAAATAGGACAACACCTTTTGGTATGTATCCGCGGCCGCATGGTGCGCTTCATCTACGATGAGATAATCAAAAGCATCATCTTTGAAATTATCCAAATGGAGAGCCACGCTTTGGATACTGCCGCAAACAACATGGGCATTGGGTTGTTTTATGCTTTCGATATAGCGGCCAACTGTAACCTTCGGCCAAAGTTTGCGGAAAGTCTCTGTTGCCTGATTGACAAGCTCCTGCGTATGTGCAAGGAATAGAACCCTGCCACCACAGTTCTTCGCATCCATAACAGCGGTAACGGTTTTGCCGGTACCTGTTGCATGGTACAGCAGCGCAATCGTTTCGCTGTTATCTCGCATTTCCTGCAGAGAACGCAACGCCTCCATCTGGTGTTTCTTTAGTTCCAGATTTGTGCCGTCTAAGGCCTTTCCGCGCTGCGGAGGGAGGTAATCCTCTATCTCTTTGAATTGCGGATGGCTGCCTAAAAACACGCGCAGCTCGTCCTTAACCGCCTCTGGTTGGATTTGCATCTGGCGTACAGCCCAACGATACACATCCCATCCCAGATGGACCATGCTGTTTTGCTTCAGCAGGTCATCGTAAAACTTGTTGGATGCGACAAGACTTTTGTTATGGGAAGTCTCGTCGTCAATCTCGATAGCTATCCGTCGAGCTCCATTTTCCAGCACGAAGTCGGCATACCGGCTGTTCTGGTAAATGTCATAGAAATGGTACTGAGAATAGAGGTAGCCGGCTTTTTCGGCGCCGAAAGCCTCACTGAACAAGTCTATGAATAAATCTTCGGCCACACTGCCGGAAGCAGAACGATAGGTCGGCATAAAATCACCTCTTTCAAAAATGAAATGCTTTATGTTTGCTGCTTTAGCTGTAAAAGGATCTCGGTATCGGCTGGGCAAAAACTGTACTGATCAATTTCGTCCACAGTGATCCACCGGATATCATTGTGCTCCAACTTTTGTGGAATACCTTCCGCGATGGTGGCATTGAATAGGGTCAATCGGATGGAAATGTCCGGATACTCGTGAACCACATCCATAAAAGCATCGCCGACAGAAAGTGTGATCCCAAGCTCCTCCTGACACTCCCGAATAAGGGCCTGCTCTTTTGTTTCACCCGGCTCAACCTTGCCACCGACAAACTCCCATAGTAAGGCTCTTGACTTATTTGCAGGCCGTTGGCAGATCAAAATTTTGTCGTTATTCCTTATGAGAGCCGCTACTACTTCAATCATTATTTTCCTTTAGTATACCTTTCCCGTTTTTTGTCCATTGAACCATAACGTGCCAGTTGATTAATCAACTGTTCAAGGGTTTCATTAAAGACCGGCTTTTTGAGTTGGCATTCCCAAACAACAATTACGTGCCAACCCATTTGTTCCAACTGTATATAGTTATCAGAATCTCTGCGAATGTTACCAGATATTTTGTTTTTCCAAAATTCTTTGTTGTTTTGGGCCACACGAAATATTTACATCCCTCGTGTGCATGCCCAAAACACCCATTTACAAAGATTAATGTTTTGTACTTGGGGAGGACGATGTCCGGCTTTCCGGGAAGTCGGACATCGTTTTTTTTCTGTAGAGAAAACCCTGAGCGAACAAATACTTTCTAACAAGTTCCTCGGATTTTGTGTTCCTGCTGCGGATTTGGGACATATTATAGCTGCGTTGCTCTGGGGCATGTACATCCGCCATAAGATGTCCCTCCGTTTCTAAAAATGTAGCTAATTCGGCCAGCTTTCCTCCCTGGCTTTTTCTAAAACCTGGAGAATACGTCCACACTGTTTTTCGCTGGGGAACTTTCCGGTTTCCATAGCAATTGCTGCCTTCAGGAAAGAAATCTCCTGAGGATTAAAGATCCGGTTCTGGATGCCCCATGTGAGCAATGCCTTCCAGTTTTCAATACCATACTCAGCTACCTGGATCATTGCAGAGGCACTGTTCTCCTGCTTCTGCTCATGCCGGGCATTTTTCTTGGCCTCTGCCTCTTCTGCAGTACTTACCAGTTCTTTCTTAAACTTCGAACCAAGAGAAATGGAAATGGATTTGGCCTTTTTCCAGCACGCCTCACGCTTGGCCCATTCAGTAACGTTCTGTACTTCTCTGTCCGGAGATACCAAGTGGTAGTACATCGCTTCCGCAATTTTCTCCAGTTCCATTTCAGTAGCGTGAGAGACACCCTGTTGATTCCAGACTGTCTTGAAATCAAATGCACGATCCGGGCATTCCTTGCCGATCTGATAGAACAGATATGCAAGTGTGTAGGTAACAACCTGTGCCTTATAGCCCATCTCATACCAAGATGCGTGTTTAACAATATAGTCAACCTTTTTATACAGGATATTCAGACAGACAACCAGACGGAAAAATCTTTCGTTAAAGACCGTTTCATCTTTATCCCACGCTGCACTGGCCCATTCCGCAAACTGAATAAAGTTCTTCTGGGCGCCAGTACTGACCAGGTGCGGCAGCTGACGATAGATGTTGTAAAGCTTTGCCAGATCTGTCTTTGTAAACATCTGAGTTTTGGGGTGCTGAATAAGGAACTTGTCCTTTTCAGCTTTGGTCATGCGGCTCTGCTCTTGTTTATACTGTCCACGGGTACGTTCGTAATACCAATAAGTACCATACTGATTTCCCATGACCGCCGGAGCAAGGACTCTCCGGGAGAAGTCTTCCATTCTTACATGGAAAGCATGGTTGGAGAAGAAGTCTGCATCGCTGACCTTATTCTGTTTGTTGGCGTACTTGGCAATATTGGGGATCAGAACCATTGCTTTTTCCGGAGTAACAACCGACAACTTCATAGGAACATAAATATCCTTCAGGCCGTTGGCGCGATCCTTATCATTGATAATGGCTGCAGCAAGGGATGCCGTTGTCTGACCACCGTTGACGATCTGAAGCGAAGTAATCTTTGTGATATAGGTACAGCTGTCCCCGGACTCCACTTCTACTGCATAAGCAGTAGCCGCAATACCGTTGTTATACGCAAAAAACATACTGGGTTCATTCAGGATGGTATTCCGGATACCCTTATTGATTTTACCTTTGGCAGACAGGAAGGATCGCACATTGCCCTCCAGCAGACGGCCTCCGTATGTGTTATACAGATAAGCCAATATGGAGCCTGGAATATTACAAAGATATGCTGTGTACTCCTCATTGGAACCAGCCTGCAGGCAGGGGATGCCATTGGGAGAGAACTCTTTGAGGTCGATTACGATATCTTCCTTACCGGTCTTGGATGCGTACAGGCTCTGTAAACGGGCAATATCCCAAATGTGGTATTCCGCCACAGCATCGCCGATCTTGGTGCTGGGAATCTCACGGATACGGCTGCTCATCGCCATATCAGTCAGAAGGTAGAATTTGTACTTTGTAACGTTGGCGTAACGCTTCTGTACATCAATTGCCAGACCATATCCAGGAGAACTTTCCTCCGCATATTTCTGAATAAAGCCAGACTTCGATTCTTCTACAAATGCCCTTGCACGGTTAAAATGAACTTCTGCGTCGCTGGCGGTAAGTGATTGAATCTCAATACCATCAGAGAAGGGGCAGGCCACAATAATAAGGCAATTTTCCAGTTCACTATAGTAGTAGCCGTCGATCAGGATTCTTCTGTTACGGGAGCCAACACCCTCGTAGGCCAGCTGTTCAAAATCCTCAAATTCTTCTGCCTCCACGAGTGCACCGGAATACATCGCCAGAAATTCTTCCCGGGGAGATGTTCCGTTGATGGATGCATTAAAATGTACTTCATCCAGTATTCCATTTCTGAATTCTTTGGTATCCACGGAATCACTCCTTCCTGTAAGGATCAATGGCAGTAAGTGCCAGAGAATATTTAGCTTCAGTTATGCTTTCGGGCAGATCGGTTCGGCGGATACACGGAAAATCCGTAGACACCGCATATCTGACCATTGCCTTAATCTCAAAGGTGTATTCCTCACCCTCGTATTCAGGCCGGGGATAATATCCATAGCGCAACAGCATTATGGAGAACTGTTCCCTGGAATCGTCATCAGGAAGCATGGCCAGAAGTTCTTTATACAGTGCGTTCAGGTTGACTGCATCGGTATTGGTCACACTGGTTTTATCTGCCCGGATAACCACCAGTTCTCCCGGTTTTACACAATCCAGCTGTTCGATTGATGATATACTGACCTCACTTCTGCTGCTCGATACGGTCTTGACCTCATACCAGGTATCATCAATTATGTAGTCCTGCGGCAAACGCTTGGGACCGGTCCAGGACAGTGCTGCTTTTTCTGCACCATATTGGGTACAAAGGTACTCCTTCAGGAAATACATTTCCCCCAGAAGGCCTTTGACTTCTGCCGGTGAAAGCATATTGCCCCGGGCGTTTGCCAGCATTTCCCGCCATTCTTTATAGCGTTTTCCAACAAAACGGGTGGCTTTTTCCTTGTTTTTGATACAGGAAGAGGATGAGACAATGTCCTCACAGAACAGGACAAACATATCTTTGTAGCTGTCATCAACCAAGGAAAACGAGAGAGACCACTTTTTGTCAGGACGACGTCCGGATTTGACCAGAATCATACGGGACGATGAGACCTTCAGCGGTGGGTACTCGCTGATCAGCAGCAATGTCCATCTGGCTGTGTCATCGATTCCCACATACAGATCCAATAGGTGTGTACCATTAACACGCTGGTATGTGTCCAAGTGATCAATTGCGCCGAATATTGTCTTTATATCAGCCATAATTAATCCTCCGGAATTGTCTCGTCTATTTCATCGAAATCATCAGCGTTGTCGGCACCAAAAATCTCCAGCCACTTCTGCTTATTAATTTTGTACTTAAGGCGAATTCTCTCCATGCCCTTTATCGCAGGAACACCGATGCTGAGACCAATGACTGGAAAATCTATAGCATCAATAATATCCTGCATAGCTTTTTTCTGGTCGTCATCTTCGTTGCCCTTGGGCGACGCCAGTTTAACCGGGTATATGACCAGCAGGGGGTTCCGCTTGATACCAGACTTGAAATAGAAACTTTCACTAAAGGTTTTTCCGTTTCCTCCATGTCCAGCTTCCATTTCTTCAACTTCCCTGCGTTTCAGGCCACCTTTGGCCAGATCCTTACTGCCCAATCTGGAGTTTTTGCCAGACATCTGCAAAGATTTCGTTTTCTTCCGGTAGGCAAAACCACGCAGCACCGGGTGAATATCCAACCCAGCAAATGTGATTGCCGGGTTATTTGTGGTTGTACCACCAGCAATCAGGATATCCCAACGGTCAAAAACACCAGTTTCGTCCTCGTGGAACATATTAAGCAGTTTTTGTATGTCAAAACCCGTAGCAGTATTCATAGTGTGAGCGGAGAAACCGCGCAGAAAGTCCATAATTGCTTCCTTTTTCACGCCAAGGATCTGTGGGTGCTTCACTGCAAGATCCGAAGGACCTTGGAAAACAGTATGGTTTTTCTGCAAGTTCAACAAAAACTCTTTTGTCTCTTCATAGTTGCGACGCAGAACATCTACAGTGCTGTGCACATATTTTGTTTCCACAACTTCACCGCTGAAGTTGACTACAGTTTCGTAATCCTCAGCTGACCGCATTTTATTCCGGGCCGTTACCAGCAGACCCTGAATATCCGAACGCACTGCCAAACCAAAGTCTGTCGGGGTCATATCCTCGTTCTGCATACGTTTCACTTCCGCACGCAGTTCATCGGTTGCTTTGGAAATATAGCTGTACCATGCCATGGACAGTTCAGGCATCCAGATTTTACACAAATCCTGGTAATTATTCCTATAACCAAACCAGCGACCCATCTGCATCAGCGTATCGTACATGGAAGAGTTACGGTAGAAATAGCTGGTACACAGGCCTTCCAAAGTAAGGCCTCTGGACAGACTGAGTCCGCCAACTGCGATCAGTCTCAGGCCGATATCGTCAGGAGCCTTTTCATAACGCTCATAGTCCAGATTCTTGGGGGCATTACCGCCGTTAATCGTACGCACCTCAATGCGGGAAATTGCAGGATAAAGCACTTCCTGGATCTGCTCCCAAGTAAAATGCTTCAGCTTTGCAAATTCCGGATCGGAAGCAAACTGCTTGAAATGCTTATCATAGACCTTCTTGATAAAACTGAAAGAATCGTACTGAAGTGCCTCATTTCCGGTCAGATAGTAATTGCGGATCTCACGCTTCCAGTCCCGGACACAACTGTCAACCACTTTGGTTATCTGGTTTTGCACTGCAATAAACCGTGAAATGTTGATCATCATTGTACGGTGGGTCTTCTTATCACCACGTAGATCCCGTACAGCATTCGCAATAAAGAATGCCGCAAGCGCTTCTTTCAGGCTCTCCGGAATGAACTGAAGTGCATCTTCCTTCTTGTGGACAATCGGGAGAGCATATTCACAGTCATCATTGGATTCCAGCATATATCCGTAAGGAGCATCCTCGCCAAAAATGCTGCGGGCACCGATATAACTGTCTGGAGCTTCCAGGGCATAGATGAAGTCCCGGGGGAAGAGATCGTGCTTCAGCATTTCCTCTTCAGAATCCGGATCAATAAACACGTTGGCATAAGGGGTGGCTGTGAAGCCAACATAATTGGCCCGGTCAAACAGCGCCAGAAGTTTCCGGATACCCTTGTTAATCGCTGTAACATCGTCTGCCTTGGTATTGACAGAAGCGTTGTCCGCTTCGTCATCAATCAGCAGCATAGGCAGATCGATTTTCTTGGTAACAGGGTTTATGTTATAAAATCTGAGCCAATGTTCCAGTTTTTCCAGAACACTCTTATTCTTTTTCAGAACAAAAATAACCGGGGCACTGATGTTGGATAACTGACCAACAACCTTTTTTGCGGTAGCCGCATTGAAATCACTGGAAGTGGAGGTAACTGCCCATCCGCTGGTGGTTGCATCAATAGCACCAACGCCAACCTGGACACGGCCTTTTTCCAAGGTGAATGCATAACTGTCCAGTCCGATAAAACCCTCGTCAATACGCTGCTGAGTCTGTCTGCGAAGCTTTTCAATTGTACCGGTAAGCAGAATAATAACCCTATAATGTGCATCGGCTGCCTTGTTGATCAGGCCAATATAGGTAGAGGTTTTACCAGACTGCACATCACCGATACACAGGCCACGGCGCATAAAGCCATCAACCTGATCCGGATTTCCCAGCAGATCCATAATTTCGTCTGTTGTTTTATCCAGTTCATTGATGGTATCACCATTCCAGTGCTTTTCCTTCAGCAGATACAGTCTGTAGCGATCCCAGAATTTGGAAGTGTTCTCTGCCTTTGCCGCCATGTACCACGGAGTATGATCATTTTCCTTGACAAAATGACCCCGGTCAATTCTGACAAACAGATGAGCATGGAGTGCGTTAATAACTTCTTCACGTTCTTCAGGTGTCATTTTAGGTGTGCCATACATCATGGTATTCATATTGTCGTTCATGTCCACCAGATTGGAAATCATTTCTTCCGTAACAGGAAGCATGCTGGCGCTCATATTCAGCAGTATAGTACCGATGATATTTTTCTGATTATCCGTCATTGCCATATACCTCTCTGATCTGTGATACCACATCCGGGTACTTGATAAAGAAATCCATCTTATCCATGGTTTTCAGAAACGCTGCCACATCTCCACCCATGCTCTCGATCTGATGCACCATCTGCTCTGCCATACCGTACACCTCATTGTTTTCCAGAGCGCCTTCGGTAACATTTGCCTCGTTCTTGGCCATTCTGTAATACACATCAGAATACGGGAACGCATCTTCCAGCATCTTGATAAACGCTTCCAGAATAGCACCGCCACCCTCACTCAGATTTTCTTCCAGCATCTGAATAACAGGAAGCTGGCGGTTAATCTGATACTGAAAACGGCCACGGTCATCAATAGGATTCCATACATGAACCAGATTGTCCGTCTGTACATTTCTTCCACGGTATTTGTATACCCGCTCACTCCGACCTACCGTATTCTCAACGATATCTACCAAATTCTTTTTGATAAAATGAGGAAGAGATGCTCTGGATTTTTTAATATCGATCTCCCAAATATGATCTAGGGAATTCGGAATATCCACTCTTACCCGGGCAAGCTTACCCAATTCATTATGCTTAATTAGCCGGAACCAAGTCCCCCAGATAATCAGGCGCTTATTTCTGTAAATATAGAATCCTTGCTGCTGACGTAATTCTTCTTTGCCGCCAATCGCTTCAATATCCTGCTTGGACAATTTACTGACATACGGCAAGACATATGGCTTCACCCGGATTTCATCCGAAGCAATTCGCAGCACCTGTTCACTCATAGGCTGCGTAGCAGGATGTTTTGTTAAAAACGGATCAACACCCTTTACAGCTTCACCATTGAAATACATAGCCAAGCGGCTTTTGGGATTTTCATCATTCAGGAAACGGTGGAATACCAATGAAATATGTTTTCTGGTTAGTTCTATTTTTTCATCAAAAGCCTTTTGTACTTTAGATGCACCCTGCTTCAAACGATCAAATTCTTCCCATATAACTACTGTGCCGGATTCCTTCAACTTCAAATATAGATAACCAGGGAGTTCCTCTATTTCGCTTTCCGGAAAAAATTGCAGAGACCAGTTCTCTTGACGAATAATATAGTCCAAATCCCAGCACGCAGCGCAAGTGATGCCATCTTTTTTAGTGATCACAGTTACCTTTCTGCACTGCGATAATGATGCCATTTTCAGTCCCAATCCGAATCTGCCTAGGTCATCTTTTCTGCGGGTATCAGTAGAACTCTGGCTGCCATAACGCATGGCATTCTCTAGCTCCTCAGGTGTCATTCCCCAACCGTCATCTTCAATGCACAGCCACTGAGGATCTTTGGAAGAAAAACAGACCCGCACCTCTGTAGCCGCCGCGCTGATACTGTTGTCAATAATATCTGCAACAGCTGCCTCAAAAGAGTATCCGATAGATCTGGTTGATTCCACAAGGATGGGAGCATATGGCATTACAATTCTTTCTTCCATGGTATTACCTCGCATTTCTCAAAAATATCTATACTATCGTGGGTAACAGCAGGTGAAAATCAACGATATTATTCGCTATCGTTTTCTGGCAGAAAACAATTCTGCATAGCTTGGGCAATTTTGTAAGCCAAAAGAACGGGCACAGCATTACCAATCTGTTTGTAGGCCAGTGTGCGTGATGGCTTTCCGCTGGCAGATTCAAAATAGTAGTTGTCAGGGAATGTCTGAATTCTGGCTGCTTCACGGGGGGTCAGCGAACGGTTTTGTTTAATGTCGGGATGGATATAGTAATGGCCATCGCGGCAAATGTGAGCAACAACAGTTTGAGCACAGGTCAGATTTCCTGCGACCACTTTGAACCGATCCAGAAAGCATTTGGTGTTATTGTGCGTGCGAAGGTGTTCTGGAAGGTCAGTATACGCAATACGTGTCTTGGTTTTATTCCAGGTATCTACCACAATTCTGTAGATTTCCAAATCCTGTTTCGTATTCGGCCTTGCCTGATGGAATGTTACAGGCTCAGAATCATATTCTTTGATACCTGCTTCAATTAGGTATTTTCCGGTATAAGGGTTAGTAGATATAGGTGTTATGGTGCCGCCACCAGCCGGAATAGAGGGTAAATCGCAAAATAACTCACCGACTTTATGGTCGCTGGCTGATTTTGGAATTTCTGGATAGAAATCATTTTCTTCTGTTCCAAGTTTTCCAATCAGAATGATTCTTTTCCTGTTTTGCAGAACGCCATAATCTGATGCATTCAGATGGCGGAATTCGGTACTATAGCCATACTCAGCAAACAGTCTTCGCATGTTCTCGAAATGCAATGACCCGTCTTCGTCTTTGGCAGATAACAATCCTAAAACATTCTCGAACACAAAATACTTAGGGCGATACCTCCGGAGGCACTCTGCGTAGTATTTATACAGATAGTTTCTTTTGTCGCCAACCATTTTTGTTTCGGATCGGGATCTGCCTGCGAGGGAATACGCCTGGCACGGAGGACCGCCTATGATAAGATCTAGTTTGTGTCCACCTAAGATTTTATCAACATCATCAAAAATCTGAGGAAGGGTATCGCTTGAGATTTCATAGTTCAATACTGTGTCTAGAACACTTTTGGGGATCTCATTGTAGAATTCGTCACGAGTCATCAGACCGTTGAGATAACGATTGTAAATATCAAGCTTATTTTCTTTTTTCAACCAATGATATGCTGCACGTGTCCTTAATGTATAGCACGCGCCAACATCCATTTCAACGTGAGCCATTGGCTCGTATCCGGCACGGGTAAAGCCTTCAGATAATCCACCTGCACCCGCAAACAGGTCTAAATATTTCGGCATTTCTTCCACCTCATAATAAATAATCACCGCATGAGTTACACTATACGAATTCTGCAAACAGGAACCGCAGATGTTTATTCGGGAACAATTTCCATAACGTCATGTATCCCACAGTCAAGGGCTGTGCATATCTTCAAAAGTACTTCTGTGGTGACATGTCCGCCTTTGCCCATTTTGGTGATAGTAGCTGGACTGATGCCTGCTCTTTCGCTGAGGTCTTTCTTCTTAATATCTTTGTCGATAAGTAGCTTCCAGAGTTTTTTATAACTAACTGCCATACAATTTCCTCCTCCGGTAATAAAAAGAAGCTCTGCCGGGCGGCAGAGCTTCGGTAATCCATCATAATCTGCCAGCGTATTACAACACTCGACAGCGTTGTATCCCATTATATCAGGCAGAAATGACATTATCAAGTTAAAAAATTATTCATCCGCACGATTTTTGAGGATGTCATGCAAGAGAAACGCCTGTTTTGCAAAACTAAGTTCCAGTTTGCAAGAGTAAGTGCCAAGTCGGCGATTTATTCACAATTTATTCGTAGGTTTTTGGAGGAAGTTATGGTATAATTACTTTACACAAAAAACACAATGGAGCCCACGGAAAGGAGTAAGATGACAACACAGAGGGCAAAGAAAAATTCCGGCACAATTCGGTGTCGGAAGAATGGCGTCTGGGAATGCATGATAGTATTGTCCCGGGATGCGAATAACAAACGGAAGTACAAATCTTTTTATGGAGCGTCTCCAGAAGAAGTGGAAGCAAAAAGGAATGCGTACTACGAACAGGCGGACAAGCCGTCGTTGTGCAACCAGGCATATACCGTGGAAGAGTGGCTTTGGAAATGGTATGACCATCATCGCTCGGAACTGAAGCCGGCTACGCAGGAGAGTTACCGCTATACAGTCAAACTTATTTGTTCAGGAACGCTTGCGGATATGGACATCAAAAATGTTCTCGCTTATGATGTAGAATGCTTCTTGAGAAAGTTGAAAGACGATGAGTATTTAAGCTCAATGATTTCGAAAGTTCGCGGTCTCTTGCATCAGTCCTTGAGATCAGCGGAAGCAAATAATCTGATTCCGAAAAACCCGGTACCGTTGATTGATAAGATGCGCAGGGATCCGCCGAAAAAGAAAGAAGCCTTTACCGCAGATGAGGTAAGGCTTTTGATGGAGAAATTGCCGCAGACACTTGTGGGGTGGGGGACGCGGATCCTTCTCTCTACAGGTATGCGTAAGCAGGAACTGCTGGCGTTGGAGCCTCGACATGTAGCGGAGGATGGTAGTACCATAACAGTGGAGCAAGCTGTGACAAGGGTTAAAGGAACGGCGGTTATTTCAAGTCCGAAATCCTTTGATAGTTACCGGACGATTCCTGTACCTCGGAGTGCTCGGCAATACGCAATCCTTCTTCGCAAGCATGGAGGTACCACATATCTGTTTGAGTCGCCAAAGAACCCGGGCAATCCGATCAATCCAAGCTACTTCGATGACTTGTTCAGAAAGGCACTGGAGAGCATTGAGGGCGTGCGGGTGTTGACACCGCACTGTTGTCGGCATACCTATGTGTCACAGATGCAGGCTCTTGGAGTGACTTTGGAAACCATCCAAAGTATGGTTGGGCATGCGGCTGTGGACATGACGGCTCACTATCTGCACCTGCAAGAACCTCAGAGACAGGCGGCGGTTGAGAAGTTCTCGGTGGCATTTTCGGAAAATCCGTCTGGACATAATGGACATATTGGTCCAAATGGAACAACGTGATTCTGGTATTATTCTGGTACGAATATTTCCGCAAATATTCATTTCCGAGGCGGGTTTCGAAAACGCCTAAAAATAAGGCAAAACCGCCAAAAAGATAAAGAAAAAGTACCGAAAACAAGGTGTTTTCGGTACTTAGTGGTGGAGATAAGCGGGATCGAACCGCTGACCTCTTGAATGCCATTCAAGCGCTCTCCCAGCTGAGCTATACCCCCAAATTCAGTTGCGCTGTCAGACAGCTTTTGTATTATAGCACGATATACGAAAATGTCAAGAGGTTTTTTTGCATTTTTGAAATTATTTTCTCGTTCATGCAGCTGCGTTATGTTGATGAGGGAAAGGGGGGCATCGGATATGGACTCCAAAGGTGCATAGTTCTCTGCCTGTTTCTTTTTCTTTAAGGATGTGCTGAAATATCAGAAAAGATTTTAAGGGGGAATTGCCATGCTTGATTGCATTTCTGTTGAGAACATGCGCCGGAGCGATGCGGAAACCATCAACCAATTTGTGCCCGGTTTAGCGCTGAACCCCGTCACCCGTAAGCCCCAGAACAGCAAAGCCTACAACCGAAACAAATCCCGGAATTGGAAGCGTGATTACCACGAAGCCAATTCCGGGATTTTTATTATCATGGTGCATATTTCCTCAAATGGTTGCGAAGGGGCGTGGGTTATGGTATGATTCACCTATATGACATTGGGGGAGCAAGACTATGGAATACAGAATTTTAGGCAAGACCGGGTTGGAGATTTCCCGCTTGGGTTTGGGCGGCATTCCGATTCAGAAGATCGATGCCCAGGGCACAAAGGCTCTGCTCCGGAAGCTGATGAGCGAAGGCGTCAACTTTATTGACACCGCCCGGGGATATACGGTCAGTGAGGAATATCTGGGCTTCGGGCTGGAGGGTGTGCGGGAGCATTTTGTCCTGGCCACCAAGAGTATGGCTCGCACCAAGGATGCCATGGCAAACGATATTGCCATCAGCTTGGAAAAACTCCGTACGGATTACATTGACCTTTATCAGGTTCACAACCCCAACGCACAGGACCTTGAGCGGGTAATGGCTCCGGGCGGTGCGCTGGAGGCCCTTCTGGAAGCAAAAAACCAGGGCAAGATTGGACATATCGGCGTTACGCTTCACTCCGTGGAGCTGTTTTGTGAGGCCGTGGAGCTGCCTTGGGTGGAAACCATCATGTTCCCCTACAACATTGTGGAAACGCAGGGCGAGGAGCTGATCGCCCGGTGCGCTGAAAAGAACATCGGTTTTATTTGCATGAAGCCCCTGGCTGGTGGCGCCATCGACGATGCATTGACGGCTCTGCGGTTTGTGGTCAGCAATCCCGGTGTAACCGTGGTGATTCCCGGCATGGCTGACGAGGGGGAAATTCAGCAGAATGTATCCGCAACTGCCGATACCACACCGCTGACCGATGCTGAGCTGGCAACAATCGCAACAATCCGGGGGCAGTTAGGTACAAATTTCTGCCGTCGTTGCAATTACTGCGCCCCTTGCACTGTGGGGATCAACATCCCGTCGGTGTTTCTGTTTGAGGGCTATTTCAGTCGGTATAATCTGAAACAATGGGCGGCGGATCGGTATTCCCAATTGCCGAAAACCGCATCCGACTGCGTCGGCTGTGGTGCTTGCGAGAAGCGTTGTCCCTACCAGCTCCCCATTCGCAGGATGCTGGAAAATGTGGCGCAGGTGATGGGAAAATAACAGCGTGCTTTTAATTTTTGTGAGCCGTGGCTGATTTGTACCGTTATCTATACGCGTTCAAGAAGACTCAATCATCCCATGCACTTGCATGAATCACAAAGACCGCCGGGAGGAATACCGGCGGCCTTTGCTTTTTGATTGAAGGGATGCCAAAACCTGCGATTATTCAATCACCAGTTCTTTGATTTCCACCCGCTTAATCTTGCGGGAAGCCAGGTAGGAGAAGGAGAAGAAGCTGACAGCGATAATCGCCACGGGGACAATAAAGGCAATGGGGGAGAACTTGGCACTGAACCAGACGCCGATGATCCGGAACACTGCCTTCAGAACAGGCTCGGTGAAGAACAGGCTCAGCACCGTGCCGAGGGCGGAGCCAATCAGAGACACAATCAGGAAACGGATTGCGAACTGCATGCGCAGCTTGCCGGAGGTGAAGCCCAAGGATTTGTAGATGCCGATATCCCGCCGCTCCTGCAGGAAGGCCTTTTTGCAGAACATCATGACCACCACCAGGGAGAACACGATGGAGATTACGTAGATGATTACAATCATGGCGGTTCTTGCACCGGTGTACATTTCCAGAATGGAATCCTCTTCGTTGGCCACAACGGTGAGGGTATCACCGTACTTGGCCTTCAATTCCTCTGCGATGGCAGAGCAGGCTTTTCCGTCTTCCAGGTTGAAGCTGTAAGTGTAGATATCCGAAATGCCCAGCTTCTTGGCACTCTCCAGAGGCATGGAGAAGTTCAGTCCCAAATCGTTGGCGAAGATATTGAAGCCGGTGATGATGTATTCTTCCTGCAGGTTCTTGATCGATACCATAACCTTGTCGCCAATTTCCAGACCCAGCTCCTTTGCCAGCAGGCTGGTAATTACAATCTCGTTGTCGTACTGGGGGGCTCTGCCTTCTTCGATGATTAAGAAATCATGGTTCTTGTAGACGTTGCAGGCATACTCATAGCCATTGATGGACATGGAAGCGTAATCAAAATAACACTTTTTGTCGATGTTGGTGTGACGCTCGACGATGTTCTCGATGTCCTTGAGGGTTTCATCAGAAATGCTTTCGCTGGAAGTCGCGGTCAGCTCCGTAATGGGCAGACCCATAGCCAGCATGGCGGATTCAGAATCCATAGAGGAACCCATGACGCTCATGGTAATCATGAAGAACATCAGAATCGTCACGACGAGGATGGTGCTGATGTATCTGCGCTTGTTGGAGGTAAATTGCCGGAAGGCCAGTCTGCTGGACAGGCCCTTCCGGGAAATGGGGGCATTGAGCCGGCTGTTGAAGTAAATATCGTTTTTGCCGCCGGAGATGGCCTTCATGGGAGAAATCTTACAGACCTTACGGGTGGCAAAGATGAGGAAGAGTGCGGAGATGACCAGAACCGCCAGGATGAACAGAATGCTGGACAGCATGGCAACATGGTTCGAGCTGGGGATTGCCAGGATGGGCTGGAAGATACTGCCGAAGAAATAAATCAGGGGCAAAGCCAGGATGATGCCCAAAACGGCACCGATGATTTGCGCGACCAGATATTGGGCGCCGAGAATCAGCTTAATCTTTCCCTCGGTGAAGCCCTGGGCCTTCAGTACGCCCAGACTGGTGTATTCCATCTCAATGCTGGTGGAAATCGAATGGGCCATGACAATCAGGACAACGGCCACCAGGAAGACCACGAAAATCAACAGGGCGGACAGGATGATGTTGGGATAGATGTTTGTATAAGTGAAGGACTGTTCCCTCGTCAGGGCGAGGAAGCTGAAATCCACGATGCCGGTATCCTTGTTAAGCTGATGCTTGAACTGACCGTCGGTCAGATTCTCATCAGCCTTGTACAGCCGGACGATTCGGATATCACCCTGCTGCCGTTCGGTAGACAAATCAATGGCTTCCTGCTGGAGAATCGCGAAGTCTTCGTCGCTGATGAACACCTGCTTGATGCCCATGTTCATGACACCGCACGTGGGTTCGACAACGTAGCCCTTGATGGTAAACTCTTTGGTGCCGCCGATGGTGCCGATTTTCAGAGCATCGCCGATGCCGCACTCAAATTTGGTGCCGACACCTTGGGTAACGTAGATTTCGCCTTGCTTCAGGGCGGGGACGGTTTCGGCGTAGCCGGACAGCTTTTCATTCAGCAGCCGGTATTCGCCGGTCAGCTTGACCAGTGCCCAGGGGCTTGTATCCTGCACAGCACCGGAATCGGTGCGATAGACGCGGATTGCTTCGGTCACGGTCATTCTCTTCACAGAAGAATGGGTCGTGATGTTGTCAATCAGCTCATCAGTCAGAGCGGAAGCGTCCATGAACAGGGTCACATCGCCGGAATCGACACTGTCCAGTGCGTTTTCGATGCCGTTCTCGCAGTTATTCTTGATGCTGATGATTGCGGTGAAGGTCAGGGAGATAATCAGCATCAGGATGATGATACTGACAAAAGAACCCTTTTTGTGGCGAATATTTGCCTTAAGTAACGTGAGAATTTCCATAGGGGTACCTCACCACTGCATGGAGGATAACCAGGCATTGACCTGGATTTCCCGGCTCCTGGTTTCTTCGGGATTGTAGGGGGGCAGGGTCAGCTCACCGATGATCTTGCCGTCCTCCAGGTACAAAATGCGGCAGGCTCTGAGGGCTGCCTTCATATCGTGGGTGACCATCAGAATGCTCTGCCCGGACTGGTTCAGGTCGGTCAGCAGACTCAGAACCTCGTTTGTGTTCTTCCGGTTCAGTGCGCCGGTGGGCTCATCCGCAAACAGCAGCCTGGGATTGGTCACCACGGCCCGGGCGATGGCGCAACGCTGCTGTTCGCCGCCGGAAACCTGGGAGGGCAGGTGGGTCTTGATGTGGGCGATGCCCATTTTCTCCAGAAGTTCCTCGGTACGAGCCTTCACATCGTTGGTGGCCGTGTCCTTGTTCAGATAACCGGACACGGCGATGTTTTCCAGCAGGGATAGGTTGCTCACCAGGTGCATCTGCTGGAAGATAAAACCGAAGTCCTTCTGGCGGAGCTTGGACAGTTCTTTTTCTTTCATGGTCACAATGTCCTGACCACCATAGATGACCTGACCGGAAGTGGCCCGGTCCATACCACTCAGGCTGTAGAGCAGGGTGGACTTTCCAGAACCGGAAGCGCCCATGATAACGGTAAAATCGCCCTCGTACAGGTCCAGGTCGATGTGCTGTAAAATATGACTTTGTCCGCCGTCGTGGGCGTAGCTCTTGCAAAGTCCCTTTGCTGATAGAATTGTATTCTTCATAATTTGTTTCCTCCGTCAATTGATAGCCGTATTCTATCAGAAAAGATATTAAGAAGTCCTTAACGATCCGGCAAAGTTACAATGGCTTCAAAACTGTTGGTATGGTTGTGCAAAAGAACGCTACCGCCCATTTTCTCTGCCAGATATTTGACGATATAAAGACCGAGTCCCGAGCCTTGCTCGTTTTCTACGTTCTTGCCACGGTAGAATTTGTCGAAGATAAAGGGCATGTCGCTGTCGGGGATGCCCTTGCCGTAATCGGTGAAATGGATGTTGACCTCGCCGTCGGCATGGGTCAGCTTGATTTCGATGGGAGTTTTTGCGTACTTGCGGGAATTGTTAATCAGATTTTCGATAATCTGGGTCAGCCGGTTTTTGTCGGCGGATACCAGGGCTTCAAAGTCAGGCTTTGCGAAAGTTACATCCTGGTGCTCGCCGGCAATTTCGGAAACCACGGTTTCAACAAAACTGCACACCTCGAAGGTTTCTGCGTTGATTTTCAGCTTGTCCAGGTCGGAAAGGGAGTGCAAAAACAGGTCGTTGGTGAGCTTGGCAACCTCGTCGCACTTACGCATCAGCACGGATAGATATTTTTCCCGCTTTTCGGGGGAGGAGTCCATATTTGCCTGCAGACCCTCGGCATAGGCCCGGATGGAGGCGATAGGGGTCTTAATGTCGTGGGAAAGGGTAGCGATGACGGTTTTGTTATTCTCCACCGCTTCCTTTTCGCATTGCCGGGCCTTGGTGATTTCGTTTCGCATACTGTCGAAGGCCCAGGTGAATTTACCGAAATAGTTGGATCGCTCGTATGTTAGGGGGACATCAAAGTTGCCCCGGGCAATGCTGTCGGCGAAGCCCTTAAGCTTGTCGAAGGGGCGAAGCACCGCAAAATACAGATATGTGGAAATCACCACAAGGAATCCAAGGCTTACACCACCGATGAGAAGAATTTGCTGGTTGCTTTGCTCAATGATTTCGGTACCCCGGAGGCTCTGCTCCAGTTGGGCAATCTTTTCCTGCGCGAAATCGGTGTTGCCGGCATCCAAAAGCTGGATGATTTCGTTCAAGGCAACGACTTGCTGGGATTTTCGCCCCTGATTGCTCTGAATCGGCGCAGAGAAATAGAAGAGGCAGGTCAGAAAAATGATAACCGCCCCGAAGCCTGCGGTAACCAGAAACAGTTTATTCTTCATGGGGCACCTCCAATACATAGCCCACCCGGTGCCGTGTTTTGATGTATACCGGGGCGGCGGGATCGTCCTCCAGCTTTTCTCGGAGCCAGCGGATGTGGACGGTCAGGGTGGACGGTTCCACGGTGGAAAAGGCACCCCAAACCTCGGAAATCAGAGTTTCCTTCCCAATTGCCACGTTTTTGTGTTGGCACAGGTAGGAAAGCAGGTCAAATTCCCGCAGAGACAGGGAAATCGGGTTGCCGTTTTTCGTAACTGATCTGGCGGTCAGATTCACCGAAACATTGCCGAAGGTCACAATGCGCTCCTGCTGAGAAAATCCGTAGGTGCGGCGCACCAGGGCATTGACCCGGGACAGAAGCTCCTTCATGGAATAGGGCTTGGGCAGGTAGTCATCGCCGCCGATGTCAAGGCCGGTCACACGGTCGGTTTCGCTGGTTCGGGCGCTGGCGAAAATTACAGGAGTGGTGGAGGTCCTGCGAAGCTCGGCGCAAATCTCAAATCCGTCGGAATCCGGCAGATTGATATCCAGCAAAATGATGTGGTAGGTGTTGTGCTCCAACAGCGCAAAGGCTTTCTCGCTGCTTCCGGCGCAGGTCACCTGATAGCCGTAGCTCTCCAGCATATCAGAAATGATAAAGGATAAATCCTCGTCGTCATCGATGATAAGCACCTTATTATATATGTTGTTTACCATATCTTCACCGCCTTGAATATCTACATGCTTTCGAAGTGGTTGGGGTTTTTTCGTCGCCACACCCCCGATTCTTTCATTATAGCACGCAAATCGCCCCTTGCAACGGCAGTTTGCGGGGGAGCGGGCAGGGAGAGACGGTATTTTTGCTGGGCGGAAATCGTTTTAATATTAATAAACGCTTGACTTTGTAGGACATGTGCTAAAATAGAAACAAGAACGGAAGGAAAAACAAATCTAATTCTTTTAATAGAAAAGAAGGAGGAAAAAGATGATTAGAGTAGACTGCGTGGAGCTGACCTGCAAGGAAATCACCCGGGTGGCGGCAAACTTCTTTTTGAAGGATGGATACAGAAAGACTACCTTCCGCGCCATGAGTCAAGTGATGAACATGAGCACCGGCAATATGACCTTCCATTTCCCAACCAAGGAGCATATGCTGGCGGGGTTGGTGGATATGCTGGGACAATGGATAGAAGAATCCATCGTGACAATCGTGGATGGTATCATTCACATTCCGCTGAAGGATGGAAAGGGACTGCTAATCAGCAAGCCGGGTGCCGACCTTCCCTCTGTGGAGGACGACCCCGAGGACATTCCCCAAACAGGAGATATTTTTGTACCTGTACTTCCTGTGCTGATTATTTGTGTAGCAATTCTGGTTGCTATCACCAAGAAAAAGCAAATGATGAAATAATGATGAAACCGCCTCACCGGGTTCGGTGAGGCGGTTTGTATTGTTAATGAGGCAGACCATTGACGGCGAAGTAGATAATCATGGAAATGGCATCAATCAGAAGAATGGCACCGGCGATGATTCCGGCAATCTTCAGAGCACTTTTCGCACGCTTCTTGTTCTGCGGGGTCAGCACTTTTTCGTGCATGGTGGTCACGAAATCGGAACCTGCGGAGGAGATGGGCTGGGACGAATCTTCTTTGCCCAGCATCAGATAATCCAGGGATACGTCAAACAGCTCACTCATGGCGATGAGTTTTTCCATATCCGGCGCAGAGTCTCCGATTTCCCATTTGGACACGGTCTGGCGGGACACGTTCAGGCGGCTGGCCAGTTCCTCCTGGGATAGACCCTTTTGTTTCCGAAGTTGGTACAATCTATTGTTGAATTCCATGGTTATTTCTCCTTTTTACCAGTGATAATGAACAGAATCAGGGCAGTAATGCCCAAAACAGCGGTGGTAGCAATGCTGGCCTCCAGTCCGTAGATGCCGCCGGTAAGCAGATTCTCACAGTTCACCTGGAAGTGCAGCAGCGCATCGGTGTTGCCGGCGCTTCCGCTGACGGACAGACCCAGGACGCCATTGAGCACGAAGTTCCACAGACCGTGCAGGCCGCTGACGATATAAATATTTGCCCGGAGCTGGTACAGCAGGGTGAACACAGCAGACACCAGGAATAGATTCAGCACACCGACGATTGCGAAGGGCGTCTGTGCCTCCAGCACGGTGGGCAGGTGACCCAAAGCAAAGGCACAAGAGCTGACGAACATAGCCAGGGGCAGGGATACTTTCTTAGACAGGGAGGTGAACAGGAAGCCTCTGCAAAGGGTTTCCTCTGCCAGGCTCTGAATGCAGAAACCACCAAACAGGGCAATCAGATAGGAAATATTGGCGCTGGAGGACACACCGATAAAGTCCAGGGTGCCGGTGGCACAGCCCGTGCCCACAACGATGGCAAGCAGCAGCACCGCCAGGGTTCCGCCCAGGATGTAGTCGAAACCGGATTTGCGGAAGCCCATGGACTTGAGGCTTCTTTTTTCAATGACCTTACTGTACAGCATTGTAAGTACAAGGAACAGGCCAAAGCCGTAATATTTCAAATACTCCGCCACATGACCGCCGGGCATCACGCCACTCAGCGGGTCGTAGCCCATCACAGTCAGACCGCCGATAATGAGCACCTCGCCCAGCACAGCGGCCAGTCCGTAAATTAGTAGGAAAGCCAGTACCTTTTTTAGTACGTACAAGGCGGCGGGCATATCCTGGCGGTTGTTCAGGGGATTCAGGTTTTTCAAAAGTGTTTTCATCTTCATAGCAAAGCTCCTTCAAAATGTTTTCATCAATTGTCTTGATGCCAACATTGTAGTATCCGGAGCGGAAAAACACCACCAAGTATCCCTTGCAATTTGTCAACCACCGCTGACATTTATGTAAAAGTGTGTTGCAGGGCGCTAAAATGCCCGTTTATGAGGTCAGATTCTTTCGCAGGAGATAGTCGGTCTGGGGGTCATCTCCCATGACGAAGGTGTGCTCGCCGATGCGATAGAAGCCGTTCTTTTGGTAGAAGCGCCTGGCTCGTTCGTTATGCTCCCACACCCCAAGCCATAGGTATTCCTTCCCCCGACCTTTGGCAATCTCAATGGCTTGGTTCATTAGGAATTGGCCCACACCGGTGCCGTAGTATTGCTTTAGCACATAGATGCGCTCTACCTCCAGCGCGTGGGGGTCGTTGAGTTCGGACTGGGAGGGGGCTTCGTTGACCTTTAGGTAACCGGCCAAGGCTCCATCGGCATAGGCAAAATAGAAGAGCTGATTGTGGTCTTCCAGTTCTCGGCGTAGCTTGGGCAGAGTATAGGCCGATTGCAAATAGGCATCCATATTTTCGGGGGTATTCAACGGGGCGAAGGTTTCGCAAAAGGCTTGGGTAGCCAGAGTTTGCAGCGTGTTCACGTCTTCAGTTGTACAAGGTCTGATGGTGAGATTCATGGGCGTTTCCTTATTTGACTTTCGTAATTTCTGGGTTCCACAGTCCAAAGGAGAGCTGGTGGAACGCTTTGAGGTAGGTGGGGCTTAGCGTCGAACGCTCACCGGGCGGAGGCCATCACGCTGTCCCCCGGACCGATGCTGCGCAAGACGCGGCAAGGATTTCCTGCGGCGACCACATTGGCGGGGATGTCCCTTGTCACCACGCTTCCGGCTCCGATGACAGAATTTTCTCCAATGGTCACACCGGGCAGAACGGTTACATCGCCGCCCAGCCAGCAATTGTTGCCAATAATGATGGGGCGCGCTTTTTCCAAGCCCTGATTACGGTCCTCCGGCAAAATCGGGTGGATTGCCGTATACAGACCGCAGTTTGGCCCAATAAAGCAGTGGCTGCCGATGGTAATATCGGCACAGTCCATAAGATAAGCGTTGTGGTTGATGAAGGTATCGTCACCAATGTGACAATAGCACCCGTAGTCGGTGGTGAATGGTGACAAAATGACACAGCGTTCGCCCAAGTCAGGAATCAGCTTTTTAAGAGTGGCGTTTTTTCGTTGGATGTCGCTTGGGCGGGTGCTGTTGAATTCGAAGCAAAGCTCCTCTGCGGCCAACCGCTGGTGCATCAGTTCCTGGTCATAGTTGGCATCGTACCACAGACCTGCTTGCATTTTCTCGGATTCGGTCATTTTTTACTCCTCCGTTCTTTCAAGATAAAAGCTCACCGGGCGGAAGCCGTCGTTGCAGGAAATCATGGCGGAGTAGGGGTTTTTCATCCAGCCGTCAAAGAAATTCCCGCCGCCAAGGGCCAATTCCTTGACGAAAAAGGACATACTCTCCCAGGCGCTGTCGCAGAAATTTTCCGGCTTTTCGCCGTTCAGGGATATCCAAACCATACCTTCTTCCACGTCGCAGGGGTGGTCGATGGGGTTCTCGTATTTTTCCATCAGGTCGGGGTAGCTGGTTTTCCGCAGCGCGGTGATTTTTATGGTTTTCATAGGTAGATTACCTCCGAGCGATGATAAACCAAGTGGTGCCGGGGTTGTTGGTATCCAGCAGACGATTTTCGCATTTGACGACTTCAAAGCCCGTCTTGCGGAGCAGATTGCAGATGGTGGTGGGGGCGTGGACGGTTTCACGGATGATTTCCTCAAACTGGAGTGCATCCTGTTCATAGACCCGGATTTTCAGATTCACCTGCTTATTGCCGGGGCGGGTCATTTGGAACCAGACCCGAACGGTGTCGGAAAATTCCATCTCGAAGGGCTCGCTGGTAGACACCTCGTTCTCATTCAGAATGTCAAAAATGAAGTAGCCGCCAGGTGCGGTATAGCCGTAGACGTTGCGGAAAATCCGTTCCACATCCACCAAATCGGGGATGTGGTTGATGGCGTCGCCGGTGCAGGTGACCAGGTCAAATTGCTCCCGGGGGCGGAAGGTAATCATATCCGCTACCTCGTAGCGGATTTCCGGGGAGCCCTGACGGGCGATGTCAATCATGCCGGCGGAGAAATCCATGCCGGCGGCCTGAATGCCGTTTTGGTGCAGAATCTGACACAAAATTCCCGTGCCGCAGGCCAAATCCATGCTGTTTCTGGGGCGGATGCCGTGCAGGCGGAGCCACTCCAGCAGTTGTTCGCCGAAAATCTCCGGGTAGTAGTTCCAGCCAAATTCGTTGTAAACTTTGCAAAATACGTCGCTGTACATGATGATGTCCTCTCAAGAATCAGATATTGGAAGAAGCGACGGGGCCAAGCAACACATTGCGATTCTCCAAGCATCTGGCGGGGGATAAGGTTCCGAAAAAATCCCCCCGTGACATGCTTCATCATACCACAGGGGGATTCATTCGTCAAATTAGAGTTTTTACATTCTGATTTCTGTGCGGAAATATTGCTCCTGGAAGGCTACCTGGACCATAATCTCCTCTGCGGTATAGCAAGCACCTTCCGGGGCCACGACCCATTTTTCCTCCACGTCATCGAACCGGTGGATAATCGCAATCACCTTGCCCACAAATTCCTTCACAGGCTCTGCCACACCCAGAATATAGGCATCCTGCTCCTCGCCGTCCGGGGCGATGATGCCTTCGATATAGCCATAATTGATTGGGTAGTAGATGTCCGGGTGCCTTGGGTGATAGCTGCCCAAGGGTCTGTCCACAACCACGCTCACGACACTGCCAAGCATAGGCGTCTCCATAAATCAGCCCTCAATTTCCACAATCAGCTCAGAGAAGATGCCGGAGGCACTGATGAGACAGTTGGCGGCTTCGTTTTCGGGAAGCTCCACGGCTTCACCGTTTTTGCGGGTGATAAGCTTGCAACGGCGACCGTTGTTGGCAAAGCTGCAACCCTCGGCGCTGTCCAGATGGACGATGGTGGTGGCCTTGAACTGGTTCACATCCAGGCGGGAGCAGATGCCGGAAACCCAGATTTCGTAATCGGTTTTGGCGGTGAACTCCAGGCTGCCCTCGGCATCCCGAATGTAGACCCGCTCTGCATCCCCGTCATACTCCAGCCGGTCAAGGCGCAAATCCTCGATGTACAGCTCCTTGACGCTGGCACTGACCTCGGTGTGCTCGGTGAATTTTTCGGGCAGCAGGAGGGTGATATCCACACCCTCCTGGGTCTCAAAACGGCTGACGCCCTTCTTGTTCACCAGCTCCACATCCAGCTTGCCCTTCTTTTCGTCCAGCTTGATCTTGAACAGAGAGCCGATTTCCGACAGCGTTTCGGAAGAAAGGCGGATGTGAATCTTCTCGTCACAGCCGGTTTTCAGAGTGATGCGCCGGGCACCGCCCAGATTGATATCGAAATGCTTTTGGGTATCGACATCGTAAACTGTTTCACTCTCATAGACCTGGGGCTTGTTTTCCTGCTTCTTGACCTCGGAGAGCACCAGCTCATCCAGAGTCAGCTTGAAAAGCTCTGCCAGGATGATCATATTTTCCACATCGGGCAGACCTCGCTTGGTTTCCCACTTGGTGATGGCTTGGCGGGAAACACCCATTTTCTCGGCCAGCTGTTCCTGGGAAAGGCCTTCGTTGATGCGGTACTGCTTTAACTTATCTCCAAAATCCATAATCGGTCTCCTTATTCTTTAATGAGTGCGTAGGGGGAAATCTTCCGGATGGGTAGGCACAGGAAAATGCTGATGGCAAAATTCACAAAAATCTGCACACCGGCGAACAGCATCAAGAATCCGAAGGAGATTTCAATGTTGTTCTTCATCACACCCAGGGCGCCGAAAATGCCCTGGTAGATGGCGGGCATATAGAACATGGCTGCCACGCTGGACAGCAAAATTGCTGCGATGGAAACCGGCAGGAAGGCACCGGCTGTCTGGAAAATCAGCTGGGGACTGGTGTAGCCCATGGCCTTGTAGATGCCCAGCTCCTGGCGGCGCTTCACCAGCAGGGACTTAATCACGATGTACAGAATGAACAGCACAATCAGAATCGTCAGGACGAAAATCAGAATCACCAGAATCACGGTGATGTCCATGTACATCCTCTGGGTTTCCTTTTGCATCTTGTTGGCGTTGGTGGATTCCAGCACCAGCTCAGGGTGGCAGGAGAGGTATTCGCTGGTGACGGACTCGGCATCGGCCGCATTATGCAGGTAGACATATAGGGAGGGGGTCTGGGGCTCCAGGCACAGGCTCAGGTAGCCCTCCAGGCTCAGCTCGCACAGCTCGCCCTGGGTGTTTACGCTCTGGACATAGCCGGTGACCAGGAAGGTCTTGGTCACATCGCCCAGCGTAACGCTGACGGTGTCGCCCAGGTGGTAGCTGTCTGCCAGGGCGCTGCCGAGAGCAATTTCGTCGGCGGCCTGGGGGTTTCTGCCCTTGTAGCACACATCGTTACGAACCTTGCTGAAATTCTGGCAGGCGAAGGCGGTGATAGCCTTATCTCCAATTTTAACATTACCGGACAGAGATTGCAACGCATATTCCACCCGATTGTCCGCATTCAGCATATTTTCCAGTGCGCCGGTGCACTGGTTCTGGGGCTTGATAATCACGTCCGGGGTTTCGTCGGACAGGGCGGACATGAAATTGTCGGGCTCCATGGCAACGTTGTAGAATAGGGTGCCGGAGAAGGCGGTGAGAATGGTCAGCACGAAGGATACCAGAAACAGCAGGATGTTCTGCTTTTTGCAGGCGAACATCTGCTTCAGCACCAGCAGGGTCTGGGTGTTGCCCCGGGTGGATTCCAGGGGGAAACGGTTTTTCTTGGACTGTTTTTCACCGGAGTTGCCCCGCAGTCCGTCGATGGGCTGGGTTTTGCGAATCTTTCTGGCGGAGAGAACGGTGAACATGGAGACCACACCAACCAGAATAGCGGTCACGCAGACCAGGCTCAGCCAATCAAAGCGGAAGCCGCAGGTGAAGCCGGATTGAACGGCGAGCACATTTCCCAGCACGGGCAGAGCCAGGTAACTCAGCCCCACACCCACCAGCGCCGACAAGGTGGTGACCAAGCTGTAGGGCAGGGCGATGCAGGCCACAATCTGGCGGGAGGTGTAGCCCAGAGACTTGAGCACGCTCATGTTGATGATTTCGGACTCAATGGCATTCTTGATGCGGAAGTTACTTAGGAATACGCTGACCGCAAGAATAATCAGGGCAAAGGCAGCCAGAATCAGAATCAGCAGATTGCACAGCTGGGTCCGGGTTTGCTTGACTTGCTGATGATCCAGGCAATTGAGCATGGTCACGCCCTGGTCTTCCAGAACCTTGCTGATTTCGGCGGTTACTTTCTCCAGGTTGGCATCTGCGGAAAGGCGCAGGGAGTACTCGGTCACGGACTTGCCGGACAGCTCCTGCTTCAGCGCATCGAAGCCCGTCTGGGGCAGGTAGGCGCAGAGCATGGAGGTGCCGTAGTTGCCGTACTGCATTTCCTCGATGATGCCGGCTACGGTGAAGGTGTGGGTGATGCCGTCGATGACATAGTCAATCTTGTCATGCAGATCGAAGCCGCCAAACTTTGCGGAGAACAGGGGGATGTAGATGGGGTTTTCCACGGGGGTGTCGATTTCGGCAACCAGCTCGAAGTTGTTGAGGGTCTTGCTGGCGTTGAGATTGTAGAAAGCGGTGTTCATAGCAAAGTCGGTGCCATTGAATTCCTTGACGGTGGCTTCTGTGAGGATGGCGGTGTGGCGCTCCAGTTTCTCAATGCCGTCGATTCCGACCAGCGACTGCTGGAGGGCGGGGGAGTCCTGAATCTCGGGCACCAGGGTGTTTACGGATGCGGTATTCAGCTTGGCGAACTTCTCATCGTAGGCCTGATCCACCTGCAACAGCAACACGGCGGCGCAACTCAGAATCAAGGCCGTAATCAGAATGATGATGCCGAAAGAAATGAAGGAAGATTTGTCCTTCTTAAGGTTGTACAAAATCTGACTGCTAATCTTTTTCATATTACCATCCCATCTCCATCAGGAAGCAATTCAGCTTGGCTTCCCGTTCTTCGTCTGCCTGGGTGTAGGAGCCCAGGTCACATTCGCCGTAAATCTTGCCGTCCCGCACATACAGGACGCGGTTGCCCCGGAGGGCGGTTTTTTTATCGTGGGTGACCATGATAATGCTCTGCCCTTCGCTGTGGAGCTTGCTGAATACGTCCAGCACCGCCATGGAGTTGCCGGAGTTCAAGGCGCCGGTGGGCTCGTCGGCGAAGACTACCTCGGGACGATTGATTACCGCCCGGACGATGCCGGCCCGCTGGGCCTCGCCGCCGGAAATCTGGGAGGGGAACTTCTTGCGGGTGATTTCCGGAATGTTCACCAGGTCGAACAGCTCCTTGGCACGCTTTACCGCATCCGCTTTCTTCTGACCGCCCAGGGCGCTGGCGGTGAGCACATTGTCCATCAGGCTCATCTTATCCAGCAGGTAAATCTGCTGGAAGACGAAGCCGCAGTTCTTTCTTCTAAATACGGCCAGCTTGTCGTCATTTAAAGAGGTGATGGTCTTGCCGGAGAATACGACCTCGCCAGCGGTGGGGCGGTCCATGCCGGACAGGGAGTACATCAGCGTGGACTTGCCTGCGCCGGAGCTGCCCATAATGATGGTGAAATCTCCTTTATAAATGTCCAGATTTAGGTTTTCGAAAATGGTCTGCTCGGTGTCGCCGGTGCGGAAGCTCTTCTTCAGGTTCTTGGCTTGGATGATGATATCGGTGCGAGTGTTCATAATGATTCCTCCGTTTGGTGGTTTGGATTTGATGTGCTCATCTTACACCATACTGCCCCGTAGCGCTACCAACACCTGTTTGCAAGGGCGAAAAACCAATGCTACGCACCGTAGCAACGGTGAAAAAGGGGGTGTTTTTGCGATATTTCGGAATTTTTTGCAGGAAATGTTGGCTTGTGCCATGTCGCTATGCAAGAAGTAAAAAACAGATTTTGAAAAAATCCCCCCCTTGTTATAATCGGGGGAGGGTGCTATAATGACGCTGTGCATTCGGCAATATTTTCGATTGAAGGATAGGACTATGGAGAAAACAATGAAAAAGAAAGTATATTGGATTACCGAAACGGCGCTGATGCTGGCGCTGTTAGTGGCACTGCAGGCGCTGACCAAGCCCATGGGACAACTGGTTACCGGCTCCTGCGTGAACACGGTACTGGCGGTTGCTGTGCTGGTGGGCGGACTGAGCTGTGGCTTGACGGTGGCGCTGTGCTCGCCGATGCTGGCCTTCCTGCTGGGTATTGCACCCCAGATTTTGACGGTACCTGCCATCATGGTGGGCAACTGCGTGTTCGTGGTGGTGCTGGCGCTGTTGGCAGACAAGACCGGCAAGAATTGGGTCAAGCAGATTCTGGCATGGCTGGCGGCTGCCGTGGGCAAGTTCGCCGCGCTGTATGCCATAGTGGTTTGGCTGATTTGCGGTGTGCTGTCTGACAAGCTGCTGACCGCCGGTGTGATGAAGGCGCCCATGCTGAAGGCATTGCCGGCGACCTTTTCCTGGCCCCAACTGGTGACGGCGCTGATTGGTGGTGCAGTGGCACTGCTCATAACCCCGGTGCTTCGCAAGGCGCTGCGGAAATAACGATGAATCCCCCGGTTCAATTGAACCGGGGGATTGCTTTGCCCTTTCGAAACACTTATGCCTCTTCTTGCTGAGGAAGGGAGTCGGGGGCGGGGTATTTCTTTTTCAACTGTTCGTTCAGAAGGGCGCACTGGCGCTTGTCCATAATGTAGGTGCTAGCCATGGTGAAGCCGTAAATCAGCACCACATCCAGCACCATGATGGCGGCATTCCAGAAGCCGGGGTCCATCCAGCCAAACCAGCGACCGCAGGGAATCATAATGGCGCAGAGGCTGACAAAGTGCAGACTGATACCCACCCATATTCGAGTGCGGGAAGCGTTTTCGTTGGGGTAGAACACTACGGTGGCCACCGAGCACAGACCGGCGGACAGCAGAATCTGCCACAGCGTATCCGGGGTCAGGGCTTCGGGGTGGTCGGCAAAGCTGAGGGCGGCGAGGATGAGAATGCCGGTGGTGATACATACAAAGCATTCAACAAAATTTCGAATTTTTCCCATGATAATCCTCCTTACAAACCAAGACTCTTCTTCAAAGCGGGAACATACTGGCGAGAAATGATGATTTTCTCTCCATTGCGGAGCGTGGCATCCAGACGACCGTTAAAGCCGGCACTCAAGTGGGAAATCTTTGAAAGATCTACGATGGCCGCCTTGGAAATCCGCAGAAAATCCGTGCCCTCCAGCTCGGATTCCAGCTCGTAGAGCTTCTTGCGAACCTCCAGTACCTGGTTTGCGCAATAGGCGAACACCCGGTTATCCACAGACTCGAAATAAAAAACGTCCTTGGGGTCAATCATGGTGATGCCGGTTTCGCTATAGGCTGCCAGACGTGTATTGTCTTGTCGGAGCTGGCGCACCAACGATAACATTCGTTCGTCCAGCTTGGCGCAGCGGAGGATGATTTCATCCTCTTGTCCCGGGGCGGGGGTTTCGATTGTAATTTTCATGGCGAATACCTCAGCGGTCGGATTTTTTGCTGAATCGGACGACCAGCGCTCCGCCCAGCAGGAACACAGCACCGCACACCAGCAGAACCGCCAGCTCCTCGGGAGCGGTGAGCACGTGATTGCCGATGGTCAGTTCGGTGCCAACGGCTCGGTTGAAGTCTGTGAGAACCTCGCTGGGAAGGCCGGAGAAGGTGGTCTGGGCAATGGAGGCGGTCATTTCGCCCCGGAACAGGGCGGTGCCGTAAATCACGGGGGTGGATTTGATGATGGCGGCGATGGAGGCGGATGCTTCTCCGATGGACAGGTAGATGCCGCCCAGGAAGCCGACCAGTGTGCCGATAATGGTGCCAATGCCACCCCAGGCACCACTGCTTTTCACCAGGGATGCCGCCAGGAACATCAGCGTGGCGTAGGTGAAGGAGTTGGCGGCGATATAGCCCAGCATCCGAAGATGGGCGCAGAAGCTAAAGGGGGTTAGTCCCTGGCTGACGGCATACAGCTCGCTTACCACCAGGGTGGCGGTGCAGATGATGACCGAGGAAATCCAGGCGGCCAGCACATTGCTCAGGGCGATGACCAGTCGGCTCACCGGGGTGGTGTAAATGGAGCTGAGTTTGCCGTTTTCCCGGTCCTTAATCATGTAGCTTAGGCTGGACAAGGTGACGGTGACCGCATTAATGCTGACCATACCGGCGCAGGTCCAGGTTAAAATCAGCAGGTCTGCGTTCTTCTGATCCTGAACCGGGTCCCGGTCGGGATAGCGGTTCAAAATTTCCATGATGCCATCGGTGTTGGAATCGCCCATGAAGAAGAACATGAGGACGATGACGATAAACATAGACAGCAGAGAGAAGAAAACAGCGCCTTTGTCCCGGAAGTATTGTTTCAGATTTCTGGATGTAAGGGTGAGCAGGCTGTTCATTATTATTCCTCCAGTCCTTGACCGACGGCATTCAGGAACACGTCGTCCATATTGCCCTGAATGACTTCGAAGCCCTGAATCTGGTCTTTGAATTGCTCCACGATGGCAAGGGCATCCAGCGTGTGCATCAGCGGCACCTCCATGCCGAAGGGGGTGACCTGCCCGGCGATGGGCAGCGGAGTGTCGCAGTAGAGTCGCAGCTTGTCCCGGGCGTGGCGGTCCTTCAGCTCATAGGGGGTGCCCTCGTCGATGATGCGACCCTTGTCCAGGATGATGATGCGGTCAGCGTTAGCGGCCTCCTCCATGTAATGGGTGGTGAGGAAGACGGTCATCTGCTCGTCCCGGCGCAGAGTTTCGATGATTTCCCAAACGTCCTTCCGGGTGGCGGGATCCAGACCGGTGGTAGGTTCGTCCAGGAACAGAATTTGGGGTGTGTGCATCAGCGCTGCAGCGATTTCACAGCGGCGCTTTTGTCCGCCGGAGAGGAGCTGGTAGCGCTTTTTCAGAATGTCTTCCAGCTTCAGCAGATTGGTGAGCTTGTCCAGCTGCGCCCGAGCCTGGGTCCGGGTGATACCGTGGAGCAGACCCCGGCACATCAGATTCTCCCGGACCGTCAGCAGCTCGTCCAGCACATTTTGCTGATAAACGATGCCGATTTTCCGGCGAATCTGCTGATCCTCCCGTCCCAGGATATGGCCACAGACGGTGGCGCTGCCCTCGTCGGGGTGGAGCAGGGTAGAGAGCATATTGATGGCGGTGGATTTGCCGGCACCGTTGATGCCTAAAAAGCCCAACATGGTGCCTTGCTCCACTTGAAAGCTGATATGGTCTACGGCGGTCAGGGTGCCGTAGTGTTTGGTCAGATTGTTGACTTGGATGATGTTCATTTTTGCACCTCCGTTGAAGTGCCCTCATTATAGAAAACAGCTTGCCTAAAATCAAGCGATTTCGGGCAAGCTGTCGTTTTTGGGGGGTAAGTTGCAAAATCAGTAGTTCCAGGGCACGTTTTTGGGGGCAGGACGGGTGCTGGCCTTGGTAGGTTTGGGGGGCAGAGGACCGGCTTTGCGGGCATGACTGTAGAAGTGGGCATAGGTGGTGTGAACCTTGGGACGTGCCCAAACCTGCACAGCCAGCTGGAGAGCGGAGCCTGCCAGCAGGAACACCCAGAAGGACAGCATGGGGTCCATGGGCAGGGAAATGCCCAGCAGATTCAAAATGATATCTCCAAGCATTATTACAATGGACACCAATTCCAGCAGGTAGTACCACCAGAAGCTCAAGTCCAGCTTGAACAGCGCCTTGCGCCGCTGCTGCATCAGCAGGCGGCTGGCAAACACGGCCTGTCCGCTGGTCAGCGGCTCCCGGTCAAGAATCAGGTAATTCACCAACCGGAACCGATAAAAAACCGGGATTGCCAGAATGAAAAACAGTACGGCGAAAATGCAGGCGCTGGTAATGGTCACCGGCACGTAGGAATCGCCCAAGGCATCCACAACGGAAAGGTCTGGGTCGGCACTCATGGCTTGTAAAGCCTGCAAAATCTTGGGGGAGAAGGGGGTGAACAGCAGCAGCTGGGCGCTGGACCATAAGGCAATCATTGCCCGCAGAAAGTACTGCAGCAGCATTCGCAGTCCGGCAAACAGCAGGTCCTTCCAGCGACGGAAACCCTCCAGCAAGTCCGATGGACCATAAAGCCGTTCCTCCCGGATGCGAAGCCCCATATACACAAGACCTGCCGACCAGAAGGGAAGCAGTACCGCCTGGGCAATTTGCAGCACGCTCTGGACGGTGGACAGCACTGCCTGGTCGCCCAGGCTGCTCAAACCGCCGGTGGAATCAATCATCTTTTGCAGGAGCTGAACGATCAGCGTCACCAGCAGGCCGATGCCGATGGTGATTGCGCTGTGCATCAGCACCAACCGCCGGGGCGGATAGTCAGCCCGACGCAGGGAGATGGCTGCGTCAATCTTTAATTTAAAAGGATCCATGGTATCCTCCTTTAATGTTCTTCCATAGTTATACTCCAGATTCGACGGAAATGCAAATAAATTATTCGTGACGGTTCCGTTTTGGGAAAAGCTGTGCTATAATGGGGGTAAATCTAAATTACTGGGAGGGCGTATTGTGAATCTGGGGCAAAGAATTAAGCAGGCACGGCTGGAGCTGGGGTTGTCCCAGCGGACCTTATGCGGCGACACCATCACCCGTAATATGCTTTCGCAAATTGAAAACGGTTCGGCTCGTCCCTCCATGGACACTCTGCGGGTGCTTGCGGAGCGGCTGGGCAGACCCATGAGCTACTTCCTGGAGGAGGTTACGGTCTCTGCCAATCAGTCTTTGATGGAACGGACCCGGGATGCCTACATTGCCGGGGAATATGGCTCAGCATTGGGGATTCTGGAAGCCTATCAAGCGCCGGATGAGGTGTTTGATCAGGAGGCGGCACTGCTTCGATGCCTTTGCCGCATGGAACTGGCGGAGCAGGCGCTGAGCCAGGGGCGGCTGGTCTATGCCCGACAGCTGCTGGAAGCGGCGGGGGAGGAGCAGACCATGTACTGGAATGCTGCCCTGGAGCGTCGGAGACTGCTGGCGCTGGGACAGGCATGGCAGGGGCGGCAGATTGCTTTGCCCGTTGATGACCGGGAGCTTCTGCTCCGGGCGAGGGCGGCGCTGGATGCCGGGGCTCCGGAGCGAGCCGGGCAGTATTTGGAGGCGGCGGAGGATTCTGCTGCGCCGGAATGGTGCTATCTGCGGGGAATGGCTTACCTGAATCAAAAGGCCTATGAACGGGCGAAGCCCTGTTTGCAAAGCGCCCAGGGGACATACTCTGCTGCCTGTATTCCGGCGTTGGAAATCTGCTGCCGGGAGCTGGGGGATTTTGAGGGTGCCTACCGCTATGCCTGTCTAAGTCGGGAATTGGAAAGATAATTTCCTTGCCTAATCAACAAAATTATGCTATAATCATTAAAAATCTTAACTGAGGAGACACTATGCTGCTGAAATATTTAACGGTTTTTCTGGTTTCCATGGTGCCGCTGATTGAACTCCGGGGTGCTATCCCAATTGCTGCGGTGGCGGGGTTACCTACGGTTGCTGCGTACATCATTTGCGTTATTGGCAATATGATTCCTGTTCCCTTTATCTACTTTTTTGCGAGAAAAGTTCTGGTTTGGGGCGCAGATAAAAAAGCAATTGGAAAATTCTTTAGATTTTGTTTGGAAAAGGGCGAGCGCGGCGGCCAGAAGCTGGTTGCCAAGACCGGGCGTGGCGGCTTGTTCATTGCACTGATGCTGTTTGTGGGCATTCCGATTCCCGGTACCGGTGCCTGGACCGGTGCGTTGGCGGCCAGCTTTTTGAATATGGGCTTTAAGTCCACGGTGGCGGCCGTTTCTCTGGGCGTCATCATGGCCGGCATCATTATGGGCACAGTCAGTGCTCTGGGTGTATCAATTTTTACGTGAGGTATTGATTATGGAAAATTGTCTGTTTTGCAAGATTATTGCCGGAGTGATTCCCTCCACCAAGGTTTATGAGGACGACTCCGTTCTGGCCTTCCGGGATATTGCGCCCCAGGCGCCCACCCACATTCTGGTGATTCCCAAGGCGCATATCGGCTCTATGGCAGAAGTCACCGCTGACAATGCCCAGGTGGTTGCCCACATTTTTGAGGTGATTCCCACCATTGCCCAGGCAGAGGGCTTGTCCGGCGGCTATCGGGTGGTGTCCAACTGCGGTGAGGATGCCGGGCAGACTGTCCACCATCTGCACTTCCATATCCTCGGCGGCAAGAAGCTGGCCTTGGAAATGGCTTGACAAATTTCGCTGACGTGCTATAATAGCACCGAATCGCAACACAAATCCATCTTCGGGGTGCCGGACGTTCCGGCTGAGATTGGGCAAAGACGTGCCCTGACCCGCGAACCTGATACGGTCAATACCGTCGTAGGAAAAGATGCTGATATGGGATACATGGTATCGCATTGCACCTTTGGACGGGTTTGCAATGCGATATTATTTTTTTGAGGTCACTGTCAAAACGGCTCATTACCGAATCGGCGGATTTTTTTCCAACTCCGACTTTGAAACCCTCGAAATACAAAAAGTATTCCTTCGGTTTTCAAAGCCTGATTGGAGAAAAAAACTCCCGCTACTCGTGTAATGATTCGTTTCTCCAGCGACCTCTGTAGGAGGAACTATCTCATGTCAACAAACGCAAGTAAAACCCGTCTGCACATCCGCGCGCTCTGCGAGGGCGCCATCATGCTGGCCCTGGCGCTGGTGCTGAACTACCTTTCCAAGGTCGTCTTCGCCAATATGCCCAACGGCGGCTCGGTGAGCCTGGCTATGTTCCCGATTCTGTTTTACGCCCATCGCTGGGGTGTGATGCGGGGACTGGGTATCGGCTTTGCCTACGGTCTGATGGATATGCTCTTTGACGGCGGCTATGCCTGGGGCTGGCAGTCCATTCTGCTGGACTATCTGGTAGCCTACGGGGCGCTGGGTCTGGGCGGTCTATTCAAGGGCAAGGCCTGGGGCATTTTCCCTGGTGTCGCAGTGGGATGCCTGGCTCGGTTCGGGGTGCATTATTTCAGTGGTGTGACCCTGTACAAAATTATTGCGCCCACTGAGGTGGAGGGCTTCGGCGTGTTCTCCAATCCCCACCTGTATTCGCTGGTGTATAACGGCGTGTACATGGTGCCGAATATGCTGATTGCGATGGTCATTGCCGGTGTACTGTTCATGCCCATGAAGCGCTACTTTGCTGGCAGTGATATTCTGAAATAAGCATCCCGGCAGTCAACTCGTATAAGGAAACCGGCGTTTTCGTTGCGAAAACGCCGGTTTGTTTTTATTTGAGCGCAACGCTCTTCCAGGAAAGCTTTTCCTGCCTGTTCGCCAAGAACGAACTTGTCGGTCCGCTCCAAGCGGCATTCATGGCATGTTGTAGGTGCCGATGATAAACACCGGCATGGGGAAGCAATGGCGCACCCTCCCGGGGCGATATTGTGACCGTGGGCTGGGCAATCAGTGATGCGGTGTTCGGGTACGATTCAACATACAGCTATCCGACAGTCTCAAGACAGTTTGATAATACCTATACGGTGGCCTTCTACGAGAATCCCGCAAACGCCAGCGTGGTTGTCCCCTTCGAGAAGGATGCAACGACCAATATTGCGAATTCTGTGAACGCTACGGTGCAGATGTTCAACTACGATGCCAACGTCAATGGCGAAGCCAATCCACTGTCCTTTTGGAACGGCTATTGGGGCTATTGCGGCGTCATCGAATCTAAGGATGGCGCCGGTGTTGAGGATAACACCTACCGGTTCCCTTATCTGAGCCAGGAGCTGGATGCAAACGGATACCCTGTGTTCTATCCTTATGTTGAGGATGCGTCCGGTAAATATTACAAGACCACCGACGGCCAATATGTTTTGGTGTCCTCCGTCACCGATAGCGAGGGGAATATTACCAACGAGAAAGTAATCTCCTCTGTAAGATACCGGGTTGACAAGACGAACCCCATATCCCTCGGCTATCTGTTCGGCAACGGCGTGACCGCCGACCAATACGGCCAAGCGCAGGCCAATGGCGTAACCACCTTTGCGCCGATGGCTAATGGCGGCGGCCTGTTCCGCCACGATCCCAACACGGGCAACTATTTCTATGACTCCATGCAGAACGCCGCATGGTATGACGCTGAAAACAACAAGTTTGTGCTGTACGATTCTCTCATCGTCCGGCCCTGGTATAACTCCACCGCCGGTATGGACTATGACCTGTCGGCAAGTGCCGCATACGACAAATTCATGGACGCCGGCTATATGTCGAGCCTGTCTGTGGCCGATCCCGAATCCTACGGCAACTTCCTGCCCTTCAACAAGGTAACCACCGACAACATCACGCTGGACGGCGCGGTATACGATTATACGGACCGTGCTGCGGATGACCGCTTTATCTCTGCGGAGGATTACTCGGCAATCGTTCGTGCCAACATTCTTGTCGGTACCCTGGAAAGGTATGGCCTGACTCCCGCCACTGCCCAAAAGGTGCTGGCTTCCAATAAGTCTTTGAGCGCAGATCTTGTGGAAATAATTAATGATACCTATCATTACAGTAAAGGTCTGTACACCGCCCGTCTGGAAGAGAAAATGGACATGTGGTTTGGCATGACTGTGGACTTTGACTTCTTCCAGCCCTACAACGGTCAGACCAAAACCGCCTCCGGCGAGGTCAGCGATATGGTCTTCGACTTCGAAGGCGACGACGATGTGTTCGTTTACATTGGCGTTTGGAATGATCAAACCAACCAGTACGACTACAAGCTGGTGTTGGATATCGGCGGTATCCACGAAGCTCATAACGGCAATATTAACTTTGCCACCGGTGCGGTGAGCTATCAAAACTGCTACGGTGAAAATATTTCCACTACGTTGGGAGAAATTTTTGACCTGAATACCGCCACTTTCGATGACTTCGAGAAGTTGAGCCTGAAGTTCTTCTACATGGAGCGTGGTGGCAACATTTCCTGCTGCCGTCTGAGCTTCAACCTGCCCACCCTGCCCAACAACTCCCTGACCGTTTCCAAGGCTTTGGATACGGCGGTACTGGGTACGCAGACCTACAAGTTCCGGGCTCTGAAAACCGAATTGAACGACGAGAATCAGTATGTTGCCACGGAAGAATCTCTGATTCCCGCGGGAACCTACTACTATACCGGCACCAGCGAGGCGTTCCTGGTCGATGCCAACGGCTACTTCGAAATGGATCCCGGTCAGAGCGTGACCTTCAACAACATTGCACAATACATAACGGATAACAACTATTATTATGCGGTTGAAGAAATCATCACCTCCACCGAGGCGGATGGCCAGTATACGCCTGCCTCCCCCGAGTACACTCTGAACGGCTCCAGCCCCTTGCAGGCAAAGGGTGGGCTGGCATCCGGCGGCGTGTATGTATACCGTACAGAGCCCATGAAAATGAATGTCGGTGAAGGCAGTACCACCAATCTTGTGGGCTTCACAAACCTGGTAGATACCAGCAAGCTGGGCTCGCTACACATCACCAAGCAAATCAAGGAGGGCGCAAATATTTCCGCGGATGCGTCCTTCGATATGCGTGTTACGCTGGGCGGCAGCCTGCTGCCTGTGGGTACGCAGTACAAGATTTACAGCGCCGGCGACACCGAGAATTTTACCGTCGCGACGGTCAAGACCCGTGGCATTGTGACACTGAAGGCCGGCCAGACTGTGGTGATTGAAAAGATTTTGTCCACCTCTACCATCGAGGTTGTGGAGGACAGCTCCGCATACAGCGCCAGCTATTACAGCGAAAGCAGCAGCATCAAGTGCTCCGGCAGCGGTGCTGTTGGCACCATGCCTTTGGGCGGAACGATTGAGATTATCGTTACCAACGATGACAGCAATGTTATCACCGATAAAACGGTTTCTCCCGTTGCCGGATCCACCGACAGATTTATTCTGACGCTGGAGGCCTTCGCCACCGGCAAGACCAACACCGTGGCAGATGAGCCCATCGACACGCTTTACTACTACGAAAGCCAATACGCTGCACTGTATGAATCCGTTATCAATTTTGCCGATAATCTGAAATCCACCGGCGTAGATCATCGCATTTCCATTGTGGGCTTCTCCAGCCCCTACTACGATGGCATCAAGGCCTACAACGGCTCCGGTGTTTATGTGGGCGGCGATTATTATCTTTATGATACCGACTACGAGTACAAGGGCTTCCTGTTCGGCGGCCGTACCCAAAATATCACATTCATGCTTGCTGCTTTGAATGCGCACGAGGACGCACCTGAGCAAAATGTGCCCGGCACCGATGGTGAGCAGAGCCCCGAAACCAGCGATACGAACATTGAGCTTCTGGCCCTGGTGACCCTGACTGCCTGTGTTCTTATGCTGGCTGTGCTGATTCTTCCGAGCGTTCACAAGAGAATCGTGAAGTAAGGGGGAGAGAAGATGAAGAAAGAATATTCAAAACCGGACATTCTGTTTGACAGCTTTTCTCTGAGCATCAGATTGCAGGCAACTGTGAAGTCAAGACAAACCTACCCTCCAATGACACTTGCGGTGTTAATTTGCCTGGCGTGGGTCCTGTATTCACGACACAGATGGGAGGATGTGGCATTAAGGTCATCGATGGTCGCAACAATTATAACAATTTGTGCTACCATGTGCCTCATGAGAGCAATAATGTCTTCAATTCCTAAAACGCAGGGTCGCACCTTTTTGGTGCGACCCTGAATATTTTGAAACCAATTCCGGTCAGGTCTTTGTTCCATAGCAACGCCCCCAAAAAGGACAGTTTCCTGTCTGCTTTTTAGGGGCGCATTAGAGCTGTTTGGGTTTTGAATTACAGCGTCTCCAGGGCATCTCGAATGGAGCCAATGGAATACAGAGAGCCAAAGCAAAGCACAACGCCGTCGGAGCCGGCCAGCTCCATGGCCTTCGCCACACCGGCAGGAATGCTCTCGCAGGCAGTGGCTTTGGCGCCGGCTTCCTGGAGATATTGTGCAAGCAGAGCCGCATCCAGCTTCCGGGGATTTGGGGGCGTAATGCACACAAACTGTTCGGCATAGTCCATAACGGGCTTATACATATCCGCATAGTCTTTGTCCGCCAGCACGCCGGTGAGGACAATCAGCCGCTTTCCGGTCAGATAGTCTCGGATGTTGGTCACCAGCGCCTCGATGCACTGGGGGTTGTGGCCGCCGTCGATGATAAACAAGGGGTCACGGCGCATGATGTCGAACCGACCGGGCCAGCGGGTCTGGCGCAGACCCTCCCGGATATTCTCCTCAGAAATCTTCCAGCCGCCCTCAATCAGGCTGTCGGCGATGCCCAACACCACGGCGGCATTGTGCAGCTGATGGTCACCAAGCAAAGGCAGGAACAGTTCCTTGCGGTCGCCGCAATGGAAAATCTGACCCTCCAGTCCACGACTGACCAGCTCCAAACCCTCGAAATTGGCCTTCTTCAGGCTGACATTTCGCTGGGCGCAGATGGTTTCATAAACCTGCTCCACGGAGGGGGTGCTGCGGTAGACCACGGCTCTGCCGCCGTCTTTGAAGATGCCGGATTTGGTCTCGGCGATTTTTTCTACCGTGTCGCCCAGAACCTCGGTGTGATCCAGGCCGATGTTGGTGATAACTGCCACTTCGGGGGCTTCAATCACATTGGTGGCATCGAAAGCGCCGCCCATGCCCACTTCCAGCACCACGATGTCGCAGTTTTTCCGCAGGAAATACTCAAAGGCGATGCAGCACACCAGCTCGAACTCGGTGGGGCTGACCTCCATAGACTGGGCCAGGGGCTTGACGTATTCGGTGACGGCGGCCAACTCTTCGTCGGAGATTTCCACGCCGTCCACCTGCATCCGCTCGTGGAAGCGGTAGATGTAGGGGGAGGTGTACAGACCCGTGCGGTAGCCCGCCTGACGCAAAATCGAGGCGGTCATGGCGGCAGTGGAGCCCTTGCCGTTGGTGCCGGCGATGTGGACGAATTTCAGTTTCTTCTCCGGGTTGCCCATTTTGGCCAGCAGCTCCTGGGTGCGACCCAGACCGGGGATACTGCCCTTCCAGCAGACAGAGTGGATATATTCAATGGCTTCGTTGGCGGTCATTGTGATTGCCTCGTTTCTTTATTTCTTTTTATCGGGCCAGATGCCCATGCGTTGGAAAATATTCGCCTTGCAAAGCAGGTACAGCACCAGCACATCCAGCACCAGGGTAATGCCGAACTGAATGGACCGGGCGGTGAGATAGTACCAGAATCCTGCCATCAGACCACCATTAAAGTAGACATAGGACAATGTCAAGCTCTGGTACAGCACAGAGCCCAGCACCACAGGAATCAGCAGACCCAGGGTCAGCCGCAGGGGATTGGGCTTGGCGCAGAGGTAGTAGCGCAGCAGTCCGCCGCACAGACCATACAGGATGGGGGGCAGGCAGAACAGGGGGTTGTAGCCATAACCGGAGAATAAACAGCCCACAAAGTCCGCTGCGAAGCCCACCAGGGCGCCGGGGATGGGGCCGAAGAGCATACCGGCCAGAAAAATCGGCACGGCTTCGATGGAAAAACGGGTGTCTGCCGCAGGCATGGGAATCACCAGTCGGGCAAGCACCACACTCAGCGCTGCCAGCAGGGCACAGTAGGCCAAGGTTTTGGTGGTCATGGAACGTTTTTGCTTATACATTGAGCATCCTCCTTTATTAGCGGCGAGGGTCCGATGGAAAGAAAAACCCCCTGCGGCAGACCGCAAGGGGAGCATTCAACATCGTTTCACCCGTAGGTGTGGGCAGCAAAATACCGCCGGCCCATCGCCCGACCGAGTATCGTTGCTACATAAAGGAGCGTTCTCCATTATGGCGCAGCGGGTGCGGATACCCCATCGCGGGCAAGTGCCCTTCGTCTGCCAGACAACTCCCCATTTTGGCAGCACTTCACGCGAGGTTCCTACTCTGTTCACGGCATATCATACAGGAAAATCGGAAAAAAGTAAATAGTTTTTTGAAAATTATTCGGATTTTTCCGGCAGACCTGTGGCGGCGGTGACCAAAATGCCCAGGTTATCACGATAAATCTGGTCAAATTGCTCCAGCGGCAGGGGGTTTTGTCCTTGACCTACCTCGATGGTGTAGCCTGGGCGGCGGAATCGCTGGATAAACCAGTCCTTGTAGCCGGCAAAGCCCGATTCGTAAGGAACATCCGACAATGCGTAGCCGCTGAGTCGGGCGAACTCCGCCCCTAGTTCCCGGGCACCGGGGATTTCATAGCCGCCAAACTGCCAGTAGATTTCTTTGCCCTGAGAATGGTAAGCCAGAATCAAATCCGGGTCGATGAACTCTGTATATCCGGCAAGTGCCCGGCTTTCCAGTTGATTTAGGGGGGCACGCCCCACGTAATCCCGGGGGCCGGGGAGGGTATAGCCTTGGGTGAACTTGATCTCCCGGGCCTGGAGCCAGCCGGCGGGGTACTGCAGGTTTAAATCCACTCCCAACAGATTGGCCTTCCACCCATCGGGGAAGGAAATTTGGGGATAATTCTCGCTCAAACGGCGGGCGGTTTCGTATGCCAGCTGTCCGGGTTGAATGGCCCCCACCACCAAGTCTACCCCGTCCGGGTCCACCAGGGGCACCATGTAAATGGTGGCGGCATTGGCAATTGTCGCCGCATTTACTCCGAAGACGGTCCTGTTTTCCTCCAGGGCCTGCGCCAAATCCTCGGCAAATTTCAGTAGGACCAGGGCGGTAATCCACTCGTTGGCATGGTGGGCGGCGGTATAAATTACTTTTCGGGGCCCGTTTCCAATGACCAGGGTGCGGAGGGGGCGCTGAAAGGCGGTGGTGGTCAAAAGCTCCGTACGGATGGTGGGGTAGCGGCTGGCCAGCTCCAAAATCATGCGGTCCGCACTTTCTGCGGTGATTGGGACGTTGGTTTGTACGATGGGCATAAAAATCACCTCCGACTATCCTATGAGCCGGAGGTGATTTTGTGCAGTTTACTTGATTTGCTCCAAATAAATCAGCAGAACGGCGATGTCCGCCGGACTGACTCCGGAGATGCGTCCGGCCTGACCGATGGACAGGGGCCGTATCTGCGCCAGCTTCTGCCGGGCTTCCAGACGCAAACCAGCGATGCTTTCGTAGTCCAGGTCGGCGGGCAGAAGACGGGATTCTTCCTTCTTGAATTCCGCCACCTGCTTTTCCTGCCGGGATAGGTAGCCGGCGTATTTCAGCTGGATTTCTACCTCTTCCGTGACGGCGGGGGACAGCTGGGGGCGGTCTGGGTCGAAGGGGGCGATGTCGGCATAGCTTACGTTGGGGCGACGGAGCAGGTCGGCCAGCCGGGCGGAGTTGCTCACCGGAGCGGAATCCCGGGCAGCAAGCATTTCATTCAGAGCAGGGGAGCCGGGGACACCGCAGCCCTCCAGCCGGTTGATTTCCCGGCGGACCTGATTATATTTTTCCTCTACCTGTGCCAGCCGCTCCGGGCTGACCAGACCAACGGCTGCGCCAATGTGGGTCAGTCGCTGATCCGCATTGTCCTGCCGGTGCAAAAGCCGGTATTCCGAGCGGCTGGTCATGATGCGATAGGGCTCCTCGGTGCCCTTGGTCACCAAATCGTCAATCAGGGTGCCGATGTAGCTGGTGTCCCGGGTGAGAATCAGCGGGTCCTTGCCCAGCAGCCGGAGGGCGGCATTGATGCCTGCCACCAGACCCTGGGCGGCAGCCTCCTCGTAGCCAGAGGTGCCGTTAAACTGACCGGCACCGTAAAGTCCATGGATGGTTTTGCACTCCAGGGTGGGAAGCAGCTCGGTGGGGTCAATGCATTCGTATTCGATGGCATAGGCCGGGCGCATCATTTCCGCATGCTCCAGACCGGGAATGGTACGCAGCATCTGCAGCTGTACATCCTCAGGCAGACTGGAGGAGAAGCCCTGGATGTACATCTCCTCGGTGCTAAGACCGCAGGGCTCGATGAACAGCTGGTGGCGCTCTTTATCGGCAAAGCGGACGATTTTGGTTTCGATGCTGGGGCAGTATCGGGGTCCCACGCCGGAGATGGTGCCGTCGTACATGGGGCTGCGGTGGAGATTTTCCTGAATAATCCGATGGGTTTCAGCGTTGGTGTAGGTCAGGTAGCACACGGCGGAATTGTTGACAGGCTCGGCAGTGCGGAAGGAGAAGGGTTCGGGGATTTCGTCGCCGGGCTGGAGCTCCATCTGGGAAAAATCGATGGAGCGGCGGTTGATGCGGGGCGGGGTGCCGGTTTTAAACCGGCGCAGGGAAAGCCCCAATTCCCGCAGCTGGTCAGCAAGACCAGTGGCGGCGTGCATGCCGTCGGGACCGGAGAGCTCCACACTTTCGCCGGTGATGACAGTGCTGTCGAGGTAGGTGCCGGTGGCGATAATCACTGCCTTGGCATCATAAATCGCACCCAGCCGGGTCTGCACGCCGGTGACGGCGCCGTTTTCGGTGAGCACCTTGACGATGGTGGCCTGTTTGAGCTGGAGATTCTCCTGAAGCTCCAGGGTGTGCTTCATATACTCCTGATATTTACGTCGGTCGGCTTGCGCCCGGAGGGAGTGGACAGCGGGCCCCTTGCCCTTGTTGAGCATCCGGTACTGGATGCAGGCATGGTCTGCCGCCAGACCCATCTGTCCGCCCAGGGCATCGATTTCCCGAACCAGGTGTCCCTTTCCGGTGCCACCGATGGCGGGGTTGCAAGGCATATTGCCCACGGCATCCAGATTGATTGTGAACAGAATGGTGTCAAGTCCCAGACGGGCGGCGGCCAGGGCGGCTTCGATGCCGGCGTGACCGGCGCCGATTACGGCAACCTCGCAGCTGCCTGCGTGATAAGTCATTGGGGTTCCTCCTTGGAACGGTAAATGATTGTTTGGGGGCATGGCCCGCGGCAAATCTCGTCACCTACACAGGTGGTAATCGAACACCTTTGGGCACACTCGGTAACGAACGGCTCTGTAAATCGTATGGAAGTGTCTGTCATCGCGAGGGCCTTTAGGCCCTTGGCGATCTCCTCTAAAGGGAACTGATACGTTTTATTATCAGGAGATTGCTACGGGCGGCATAGCCGCCCGTAGCAATGACGTGCTATTTTTTACACCGCTAAACAATCATTTTCATTACAAAATCCACCCCTTTTTGAGG